>CAMEQX010000198.1 GCA_945933905.1 uncultured Clostridia bacterium | reverse complement strand
GTTCACGGCAAAGCTTATCCCTTCAAGCGAGCTCGGGCTGATAAGACCCGCCGCTTCTCCGACAAGAAATGCGCCGTTTTTTCCCGAACAGATGTCAAGCGGAGATTTCGGTCGCAGAACAACGCAAGCCTCTGTCTTTATCGGCTCTCCGAAACAAATCCCGTAACTCTCGAGCCGCTTTTTCTGTCGTTCAAACGCATCGCGGCAGTTTTTTGCCGCAAACGCTCCGCCGTAAATCAGAAAGTTGTCCTTTGAAATTGTCCAGGAGCAGCAGTCGCTGGTTTCGGGGTCGAAAATGCAGCTGTAAAACGGTTTCGCGTTGTTTTCGGGAAACCATTGCTGGATTGCGGTATAGCTTCGGATTTTCTTTTTCGGGTAAAGAAACCGCCTTACAATCGAGTTTGCTCCGTCTGCGCCGACAATTTTTTCAGCCGTGAAAACGCGCTCCCCGCTGTCCGATTTGCACAAAATCGAAAAATCACCGTCTGCGGTTATTTTAAGGCATTTTCCGTTGAATTGAACAACATTCTGCGGTATAAGACTTTTCAGCCACAAATCAAACTTGTGTCGGTCAAGATTTATGTAAAACCGCTGATAGTGCCGTTCAAGACGTTTTCCGAGGTCGATTGTGCGGACGGAAAAAATCTGCGGGTCAACAAGAATATCTTTCGGGAGCGTGAGGTCAAATTCCGCAAACGCTTTCTGCGCGTCGGGTGAAAGAAGCCCGCCGCAGGGCTTGTGAAAACTCTCGGGGTTGTCGCTTTTTTTGTCAATCAGCAGCACCCGAAAACGCTTGTCGAGAAGCCGCGCGAGAGTTGCTCCCGCAGGACCGCCCCCGATTATCGCAATATCAAAATCCGCCATATTTCCCTCGCTGTCAGTTGCAGTTTGATTTACGTTATTTCGCCTTCTCGCCGAGCTTTTTCTCGCAGTGGTTGACAAGGCGCTTGATGTTCTCGCGGTGTCTGAAGATAATCAGTCCTCCGCAGAACACGCACAAAACCGTGTTGACGATAAACGCGGCGTCGTGGTCGATAAAGAAATCAAAGCAGAACATAACCGCGAAAAACAGAGCCGAGCAAATGCAGCTCCCGAGCGAAACGTAACGGGTTATACCGACAACGATTGCAAAAACGCCGATTAGGATAAGACCTATTCTCCAGTCGAGGACGAAAATCGCGGAGATTGCCGCAAGCACGCCTTTTCCGCCGCGAAATCCGTAATACACGGGGAAGCAGTGACCGACAATCGCCATAAACACCGCGAACACCTCAACCCAGCTCATTGCGAGGACTGGGTTTGTTGTATCAACGCCGCCTATGTACAAAAACGCAAGCCGAACGAGCAAAACGCCGATTGCCGCTTTTGAAGCGTCACCGAGAAGCACGACCAGCGCCGCCTTTTTTCCCACGGAGCGCAGCGTGTTTGTGAGACCTGCGTTGTGGCTGCCCATTGTTCTGATATCCTTGCCGGTTGCTATTTTCGTGACAATAATCGACGTGTTTATGCCGCCCATAAGATACGGCACCAAAATCATAATCGCGTAGCAAATCCAAATCATTTTGTTTCTTCCTTTTCTTCCGGTTTTTCGGTTCTTTCGACAACTTTTCCGTTGATAATCACGGCGATTTCGGGATTTTTGCTTTTGAGCGCGGCGGCTAACATCGCGGAATTTTCCTCAACGTCAACGGGCAATTTTACCGTTTTCCCGTTTTCAAGAATCAGCCGCAGCTTGTTTCCCTTGGGCTCAAGGCTTTTTATCTCGCTGTATTTCACGAGCTTTATTTGTCTTCCCGCGAAAAACACTGTGAAATTCTCGTAAAATCTACGTTTTCCGATTTGCGTGAACTTTCCGTTTTCGATTTCAATTTGCTCGTTTTCGGGCAGCTTTTTAAGCTGTTGTTTAAAACAAATCGGCGCGGTTAACGTCAAAATCGTGATAACAACCGCGTACAAAACGACGACGCTGCTTATTACAATCGCAACGGTGAGCAGATTTCCGTTATTTCTTGAGGTCAGAAAAAGTCCGCCCGTGACAAGAGCTGCCCAAATCCACTCGAGAATTGTTGACATTCGGTACAGCTTGAAAAATTCCCGCTTAATCTCATTCATCTTCGGTTTCCTTTTGTTCTCTTGCAGCGTTTGTCCGTTCAATCAGCGCGTTCATAAGCGCTTCTTTGTCCTCTTTTTTGCCCGTTCTCAACAGAACCGAGCGGCTCACGCTTTCAATCCACAAGCCTTTTTGGAAAATCGAAATTCTGTCGATAATCGAGTAGCGCATAATTCCCCCGCCGAACCCGAAAAACAGCATAAATTTCGACAGGAAGAACCGCCCGTTCTCGTTCATTTCAGCAGTTTGATATTCCTCGAGAAGCTGTTCTCTTTCGGCTGTCGGGAGGTTTTCTAGGTGACCTTTGAGCCGCTTCGTGTCAATGAAAAACTGCGTCACAATGCCGTGTATAAACAAAAATCCGCACACAATCAGCACCGCGATGAACAGCCACTGCAAGCTCAGCATCGTTTTCACCGTTTCAACCGCCGCGCTCGCGGATAAGCCGAACCATATTCCGATATCCGCGCCTATCGCCGCCAGCAGCAGAGCCAGTTTTACCGCGTTCGTTTTCAGCTTGTACACGCGGAAATCCTTCAGTAGTTTCTTCAACTTTCTTCTCCTTAAATAAATTTCATCTATACCCAACCGGCTAGCTTTGCTGCTCGCCCCGAGTACGCGCAGACTCCCGGTGGGCGGAACGCCCCCCGCGCTTCGCGCGTGCAACAGCGCGAAGCGCTGTTGGTTTTTCGCGGAGCGAAAAACGGGCGTTCCGCCCGAGCAGCGAGCTTCGTACTCGCAGGAAGTCGGACGGCGCAGGAAGTAAATCTTGGGTTATTCGCCGCGCTCTCGGATGGCGCTTTTGATGGGTGTTTTGTCCAGCCCAAAGGTTTCGCGGATTTGGTTCTCGAGGTAGCGCTGATAGCTGTAATGGAAAAGCTCCTTGCTGTTGCAGAAGATGACAAAGGTTGGCGGCGCGGTCGAAGCCTGCGTCATATAGTAAACTTTCAGGCGCTTGCCCTTGTCGGAGGGCGGCTGTACGCGCGAGGTTGCGTAGGAGAGCATATCGTTGAGGACGCCCGTGGAGATACGGCGGTTATGCTGCTCGTGAACGATTTTGATAAGGTCGAAGAGCTTGTCGATGCGCGCGCCTGTTTTCGCCGAGATAAAGACAAACGGCGCGTAGCTCATAAACGAGAAGTCGTTTTCGAGCTTTTTCGTGAACTCGCTCATAGTTTTGTCGGTTTTCTCGGTGACAGCGTCCCACTTGTTCGCCGCGATAACACACGCTTTTCCCTTGTCGTGAGCGTAGCCCGCAACCTTGCTGTCCTGCTCGGTGAAGCCGACTGTCGCGTCAATCATCACAACGCAGACGTCTGCCCTGTCAACCGCCATAAGCGCGCGCAGAACGCTGAAATGCTCGATATTTTCGGTAACTTTCGCTTTGCGACGCATTCCCGCGGTATCGATGAAAATATACCTGTCATCGCCGCGGACAACCTCGCTGTCGATTGCGTCACGCGTTGTTCCCGCGATATCGGACACAATCGAGCGCTCCTCGCCCGTGAGATAGTTCACCAGCGATGATTTTCCCACATTCGGCTTTCCGATAACGGCAACCTTTATTGCGTTTTCGTCATATTCCTCGGGTTCATCGGGCGGCAAATTCTTGAAAACCGCCTCAAGCAAGTCACCCGTGCCGTGACCGTGAACCGCAGAAACGGAAATCGGGTCCCCGAGACCGAGGTTGTAGAATTCGTAAAATTCGGGCGGCGGCGCGCCGATGTTGTCGTCCTTGTTCACCGCGAGGACAACAGGCTTTCCGCTCTTCATCAGCATATTCGCAACATCCGTGTCGTTTGCAGTAACGCCGGTTGTCATATCGGTAACAAAGAT
>CAMEQX010000197.1 GCA_945933905.1 uncultured Clostridia bacterium | reverse complement strand
AATGATAATGTTCTCGGCGTTTTTCTCGGCGTCGGAAACGGCAATTTCGAGCGTGAACCGAATTCGCCTGAAAAATATGGCGGACAACGGTCACCGCGGCGCTGCGAGAGCGCTGAGAATTCTCGGGAAATATGACAAGGCACTTACGACGATACTTATCGGCAACAATATCGTAAATATCGCCTGCTCGTCTATCGCGACAATCGTCTGCATAGCGCTGGTCGGCGAGCAGTACGGCTCACTTGTTTCGACAATTGCGACAACGGTTGTCGTGCTGATTTTCGGCGAGGTTATGCCAAAAAGCATCGCCAAAGACCACGCAGAAGGCGTCTGTATTGGCGTTTCCGCGATAATTTCGTTTTTGATGATAATTTTCACGCCGTTTTCTGCGCTGTTCATTTTGCTGAAAAAAGGCGTAGCGAAGCTGTTCCGCAGCAAAAAGTCCGTGAGCGTAACCGAGGAAGAGCTTATCGCAATCATTGATGAAATCGAGGACGAGGGTGTTCTCGAGCAGCAGGAGAGCAATCTTGTCCGCTCGGCGCTTTTGTTCGATGAAACAACGGTTGACGAGATTATCACGCCGCGCGTGCGCATAGTAGCAGCCGAGGTAAACGAGAACGCAACCGATGTCTGCAAGCGTTTTCTGAGCGAACAGTATTCAAGAATGCCGGTTTATGAAAAAACGCTGGACAATATAATAGGTGTAATCAATCAGAAGGATTTTCTCAAGGAGTATGTCGAAAAGCGCGACAAGCTTATGGTGCGCGACGTTGTTCAGGAAACGGTGTATTTCCCGCATATGCTGAAGATTTCCGAGGTTCTGCGGACGATGCAGAAGAAAAAGTGCCATATGTGCGTGGTGCTCGACCAGCACGGCGGCACGCTCGGAATTGTCACGATGGAGGACTTGCTGGAGGAACTTGTCGGCGAGATTTGGGACGAGAGCGACGAGGTGAAAAGCCCGATAACCGCGGTTTCGGACGGCGTTTTCGAGGCTTACGGAGAGGTTTCGCTGGGCAGTCTGCGCAGATATTTCGCGGACAGGGAAATCGAGGTTGAAATCGACAGCGAAGCGCATACGGTTGCGGGCTGGGTGTTGGAGCTGTTCGGGACAATCCCCAAAAGCGGCGACACGACAAGCGGCGAGGATTTTCGAGTGACAGTGCTTGAAGCGGCGGAGCTTAGGGTAAACAAGGTGAGGATTGAGCTTATTTCCGACGAGGTGGAAGATTGAGACCTTTTTACATTGTGCTGATTGTCCTGTCGGGAGTGTATCTTCTCGCGCACGTTATGGCGAAGGTTTTTTTTGGAAAAACGCTTTTTCCCGACACAAGCGAGCTGTTCACCGACAAAAAGGAGAAAAACCTCTGGCAGACGGTTTTCCCGAAGAATATGCTGCGGCTGGTAATCTTGGTTTTTACCGGCTCGCTGAGCGGTTTGTTTATGGACTTGGCGGGACTGACGGGGTGGATTTCGCTTCTTTTTGCGCCCGTTGCGGGAATTTTCTTCAACTTTTTAATAAGTATGGTTTTTTCGCCGATTTATCTGAAATTCCACAAGAGCGCCGAGCCGAATGACGAGGAGCTTTGCGAGCTGTCGGGGAAGGTTGTCGAGGACGTCGAAACGGACGGCTTCGGGGTAATCGAGGTGCGGCACGGCTCGAGAAACTACATTTTCCGCGCGGTTTCAGCAAACGGTCGGTTTATCCCGAAGGGCGAGAAGGTTGTGGTAATTTACGCGCAGGACGCGTGCTGCTTTGTCGAGAGCGAGGAGCATTTGTGCGATATTCTTTTCGAGGATAACGGGGAAGAAGACGATTTTTCCGAGGAAAATGCCGAAAAAGATGAACAAAATCTCGAAAATACCGAGAAAAATGAGCTTTTTTCAAAGAAAGATATAAAATTTTGAAAAAAATCATAAAAAAGTGCTTGACAAAAATATTACAATGTGTTATAATGAATATACCTCGAAGAATGGGGTGTATTTTTTTTGTGCGTTTTTAAAAACGCGATAAACCCCAAGTACCGCCGCAAAGGGCTGCGGTTTGTGAGGGAGGCAATATGAAAACAGGAGGTGCCGAAAGTGAGAGTAAAAATTACATTGGCGTGTTCGGAGTGCAAGCAGCGCAACTACAACTCTATGAAGAACAAGAAGAACGACCCCGACAGACTTGAAATGAACAAGTACTGCAGATTCTGCAAGAAACACACTCTTCACAAGGAAACAAAGTAACACGGGAGGATTCAAATTATGGCTAAAGATTTGGAGCTTGAAAAGAGCTCTCCCGAGAGTGAAGAGGCAAAGGACAAGTTGAACAAGGACGACGAAAAGTCCAAGAAGAACGAAAAGAGCGGCAAGGAAACCAAAAGCAGCAAGGACGCAAAGTCCGCTGACAAGAAGGACAAGAAGTCCGCTGCAAAGGTGAAGAAGAAAAAAGGTCCGATTAAATACCTCAAGGACGCGAGATCCGAGTTCAAGAAGGTTGTCTGGCCGACGCCCAAGGAAACAACCCGCAACACGATTGTCGTTATTGTGGTGTGCTTGCTTGCAGGCTTGTTCGTTTTCGGACTTGATTCGCTGTTTGGTCTTTTGAACAATTTGCTGTTCAAGTGATTTACGGGGGTAAATATGGCTGACTCAGAAGCAAAATGGTATATTCTTCACACCTATTCGGGTTATGAGAATAAGGTAGCTGCGGATATAATGAAAGTCGTTGAGAACAGAAATATCCGTCATCTTATCGAAGACGTTATGGTTCCGACCGTTACCCGCACCGTTGAAAAAGACAACGGCAAGGTTGACGAGGTCGAGGAGAAGGTTTATCCCGGATACGTTTTCGTGAAAATGGTGGAAACCAACGAGTCGTGGTACATCTGCAGAAATACCAGAGGAGTCACGGGCTTTGTGGGCCCCGAAAGCAAGCCTACTCCGCTCAGCGAGGCTGAGGTGAGAAATCTTGAGCAGGGCAGAAAAGAAACTGTCGCGTCCTTTGAAAAGGGCGACAAGGTTGTTATCAAGCAGGGCGTGCTCGAGGGCTTTGAGGGAACCGTATCCGAGGTTGACGAGGAAAAGAACACAGTTATTGTGGATGTTTTCAATATGTTCGGAGAGGTTACGCCTACTACGCTTGAAATCACCGCTATCAAGAAAATTTAATTGTTTTTCAAAAAGTTTGGAGGAAAAAAGCTATGGCACAGAAGGTTGTTGGATTTATTAAATTGCAGATTCCCGCCGGCAAAGCTACACCGGCTCCGCCTGTTGGTCCGGCTCTCGGTCAGCACGGCGTAAATATTATGGCGTTTACGAAGGAGTTCAACGAGCGCACCAAGGATAAGGCAGGACTTATTATCCCCGTTGTTATCACGGTTTACGCTGACAGAAGCTTCACCTTTATCACCAAGACTCCCCCCGCTTCCGTTCTTATCAAGAAGGCTTGCAAGATTGAAAGCGGCTCGGGTGTTCCCAACAAGACAAAGGTTGCAAAGATTACCAAGGCTCAGCTCAAGGAAATCGCAGAGACCAAGATGCCCGACCTTAACGCAGCAAATATCGACACCGCAATGTCTATGATTGCCGGTACCTGCCGTTCGATGGGCGTAGAAGTTGTAGATTGATTTTGACGTGGGAGGATTTTTTCCGTCAGCGCGGACTTTGATTGTCCGCCGTACCACTAAGGAGGATATATTTAATGAAACACGGTAAGAAATATAACGAAAGCGCAAAGCTGATTGAAGGCGCAAAGCTTTACGAGAGCGGCGAGGCTCTTGATATCGTTTGCAAGACCGCAAAGGCAAAGTTCGACGAGACCGTTGAGCTTCACGTTCGTCTGGGCGTTGACTCCCGCCACGCTGACCAGCAGGTTCGCGGCGCGGTTGTTCTGCCTAACGGAACAGGTAAGACCGTAAGAACTCTCGTATTCTGCAAGCCCGAGAAGGAAGCTGACGCAAAGGCAGCAGGCGCTGATT
>CAMEQX010000196.1 GCA_945933905.1 uncultured Clostridia bacterium | reverse complement strand
TCTTGCCGCCGAAACGGATGAGCCCAAGCTGGTTTACTATGACCCGGAAAAGAAAATTCTTAACAATTTCAACACAATTATCGTTGATTTCAGCGATGATTTTGATAGAACAAAGAATGATTCGGCGCAATTCCGAAGCAAAATGAACCAATTTGACGCATTTCTGTCCGAAGAGGAGAAAACCCTTCCTTTATCCGAGAAACTCGACATAATCAAGGGATATCAGAAAGAGCAATTAAAGCTCAACGCTCCTCAAAAGGAAAAAATAAGCTTCAAAGAGCTTGTCGATACCAAGGAAACGAAAACCGTAAAGCCCAAAGAAGCTGCCAAAGCAAAGGAAAAATCCTTTGAAATGAGCGGAATGAAGAAATAATTTCCACTCGAAATCACACCTTTTCAGACATTTAAATCTGAAAAACAACGCCCAAGTTTTTGCTTGAGCGTTGTTTTTTTTGTGAGATATTTCCTACTTCGTTTTAATAGTCTGAAACACCGTGCAGAACAACGTTGCGTTATCGGAAACCTTCCGCTCAAGCTTTGTCAAATCAATAATTGTATTATTTCTGTCAATATAATCAAAAGAGCGTCTTGCACGCTCTTTGTTCTTTTTGCCCAAAAAATGAACACAAAAATTGTTTACAGAATTGAAAAGTCGTGCTATAATAAACACACGCTCACCGGTAAAGCGTTTAACTATTGGGTTGGAAACTGTTGTTTAGAAAAGGAGAATGATTATGGATTTGAAAACAGTTCAGGAACGCATTATTCAGAACAAAATCAAAAAAGGGTTTAACACCACGGACATCGAAAAAGAGTTCAGGTCTCTTCAAATTGAACTCGACGAAGCGCTTGACGCATTTTTCAACAAATCTGTTGAAGATGTTGCGGAAGAACTCGCGGATATTTCAATCTTCACTCTTGGAATTGCGCAGCTCCTCGGAATTGATATGGAAAAAGCGATTGAGAGCAAGCTTGAAAAGAACGAAAGAAGGGTTTACATAACCGACGAAAACGGCGAACCTGTTAAACTTGGCGAGATTTATCTTCCGAACGGCGAACTGCTCGGAACTCCCTTTGCAAAGCTGACGCTCAATGAGTACGGCGACCTTTGTTTCAAAGAAATGCTGGAAACCGTTAAGAGTTTCAACCGTCGTTTCTTCCCTTATCCTTTCACAAATGAAGATTTGGGTGAAGTCGGTCTTGTGCAAATTTGCGAGAACGGGTATGTTATCGAGGAACTCTTTGATGTGGATTTAGCCTATGATAGCGATGAAAATAACCCGAATATTTCGGGGAATATGCTCTTTGATTTCTTTGGAATAGACAAAAATTTAGTTGCAAAAGAAGATGTTGAATTTATCCTGCTCTACAAGTTGATTTACGACAATCAGGGCGCTGTTGAGGACATTTCATACTATATGACCTACCTCAATCCCGGGAACACCTAAATTATCTCAAAATGCTGAAAGGAGAATGCTTATGACAGCAGACCTTACAAATAATCTTCAATTAACTGCACTCAGGAACGTTGGAATTTCAATACCCGAAAATCACGGCGACACTTACGAGCTTTCTTTTGAGGAAGAAGTGCTGCTTTTCAGCGAGTGCTCCATAACAACTAAAAGCGATTTGCTTTCAATTCTTCGCGTTCGCCAAAATCGTGTAAGCCGTAACCCGCTGGAAGCATTAAGAGAGGGAATAACCCTCGACGCCGCCGTGGAATTGTTTGAGCGCGTGATAAAAGTTGTAAAGGAAAACCCGTGGAATTTCGCGCCCTATGGTTTCTGGCATTTCAGAGTTGATATGCGAAAAGGCGGGATTTTCATAAATCTGATAAAAGATATAGGACATTTCGATGAGGAGTTGGAATACGTTTATGACAGAGATGATGCAGATATTCTTATCTACTGCATTGACGGAAAAGACTTTTCCGAAGACCGTTTCGTTTCACTTTACACATTGCCCGAAACGGAAAGAAGGGATCATGAGATAAGCTTCGGAATGATTGACGGAAAGTCAAAAACAGCGGAAGAACTCGCGGATTTTCTCGGAATAACCCCCGAAGAAGTCCTCAAGCACAAACAAAACGCGATAGAAACACTTGGCGTTAAGAAATAATGATGTATGCTTGACGTTCCCGCTCCCTCTCAGCCCGATTTTTCTGTCACAAAAAAAGTTGTTGCAAAGAGCGACATTTTGTGATATAATATTTATGTATATTCATCAAAAAGGGGTATTTTATGAAAAACTTTCTTTCATCAACAAAAGGAAAAATCATCGCGGGAGCGGTAACGTTAGCGTTAATCGTGGGCGTTGTCGTGCTGATTATACTGCTGAATACGGGTTATCGCAGCATACGCGTTGCCGATTTAACGGGAACTTCGCGTGTAACGTCAATGCTGAGCGTATCGGACGCGTTCAAGGGGCAAAATCTCGTGAGCGGCGATAACGTTGAGGTGCTGGAAAAATCTTCGCTGACGCTCGCTCTCGATTCGGACAAGCACGTTGTCGCAAGCGAGAACACGAAATTCAGCGTTGAGGCTTTCGGCGCGGAAGGGAAAGATTCGCGCACGATAATTCATCTCGAAAAAGGCACGATTTCAAACGAAATCGACAACAAGCTGCTGCCGAGTGAAAGCTATGTAGTGGAGAGCCCGAACGCTTCAATGTCGGTTCGCGGCACGATTTTCACGGTGAATGTTTTCTTCGATAACAAGGGACTTTGCCACACATCTGTCGAGGTCAAGGAGGGCATTGTTGAACTCACCGAAAAAGACACGGAAAAAGTCAAAACGCTCAACGCGGGTCAAAGCGCAAATGTTGTTTCCCGCAGCGAGAGAGTTCCCGACCGAATTCCCACCACAAGCAGCGATATCAAGCCTGTCGGAGATAATACGGGCAGTTCTGTACAGAAATTGACTTTCGGCGATTTTGAGTACATTTATAATGAAACACTCGGCGGAATTGAAATTACAAAATACAAAGGCAGTGATGAAATTGTGAGTGTTCCCGCAGAAATTGACGGGGAAAATGTTATAAAAATTGGAGATTATTCGTTTCTAAATCACGAAGGTCTTAAAAACATAACAATTCCGGACGGCGTTACAGAAATAGGAGAGAGCGCATTTCACGGCTGCTCCGAGCTTACAAGCGTAACGCTTCCGGATAGCGTCACATCAATAGGAGAAAGTGCGTTTTTCCGCTGCCATAAGCTTACGGATATAGAAATTCCGAAAAATGTCACATATATTGGAAAGAATGCGTTTTATTTTTGTTATAGTATTAAAAGCCTTATAATACCGGAAGGCGTTACAGTAATAGAAACCGGTGTGTTCAATAATTGCCAGCAGCTTACAAGTATAACACTACCGAACGGCGTTACAAGAATAGGAGCTGACGCGTTTAGTGATTGTTATGACCTGACAAGCTTGGAAATCCCCGATAGTGTTACGGAAATAGGATACAACGCATTTACTTATGGTCCTGAGACAATCACCTACAAGGGCAAAACCTATACCGAAGACAATTACATTGACTTGTACACGGAAAAACCGTATTAACTTAAAATAGGAGAGCAAAATGAAATATTCAATAATCCCGCTGATTGACAGCTTTTCCGAAACGGAAGAAATCCTCCGCGAATACGGCGCAAATCTTGAATACAACGATTTCTTTTCGCCCGAAATCTACGACAATGACGCGGAAATCGAGCGGCTGATTTCGTTTTACACATCAAAAGACCGCGACAGGTCGGGCGACACGCTGCACGGCGCTTTTATCGGGCTTGACATTGCTTCAGCGGATATTGTTCTTCGCGAGAGAAGCCGCGCGCTGTTCAGAAAGTCAATGCAGATTGCAGGGCGGCTCGGAGTAAAGGGCGTGGTGTTTCACACGGGACTGCTGGGCGGGCTTAGTCAGCGGAGTTTTGCGGACAGGTGGCTTGAAAAATCAAAGGGCTTTCTGCGGGAGTTTGCTTTTGAGTTTCCCGAATCGGAAATTTATC
>CAMEQX010000195.1 GCA_945933905.1 uncultured Clostridia bacterium | reverse complement strand
GCTTCCAACACGCTCACTAACGACTACTACCCCACTCTCGCGGGAATTATGTTCAGAACTGCGGTTGAAATCAAGGAAAAGACGGGCGTTGAGCTCTCGTTCATCAACCTCAGCGGCGGCGTGGGAATTCCCTACAAGCCCGACCAGCCCGCAAACGATATCGCGGTAATCGGCGAAAAGGTACGCGAAAAGTTTGAGGAAATTCTCGTTCCCGCGGGACTTGGAAACATCTCGATTTACACGGAGCTCGGCAGATTTATGCTCGCGCCCTACGGAATGTTAATCGCGAAGGCAATCCGCGAAAAGCACATTTATAAGGAATATATCGGACTTGACGCGTGCGCTGCGAACCTTATGCGCCCCGCGATTTACGGCGCATATCATCACATCACGGTGCTCGGGAAGGAAAACGCTCCCTGCGACCACAAATACGACGTCACGGGCGGACTTTGCGAAAACTGCGACAAATTCGCGGTTGACCGTATGCTCCCGAAAATCGATATCGGGGACTATCTCGCAATCCACGACACCGGCGCGCACGGCTTCTCGATGGGCTACAACTACAACGGCAAGCTCAGAAGCGCAGAATTGCTGCTCCGTGAGGACGGAAGCGTAAAGCTCATTCGCCGCGCGGAAACTCCCGCAGATTATTTCGCGACATTTGATTTCGCAGACAAGAATTACGAGCTGTAAACAGGAGGAATTATGAGAGATTTCACGGGATTTAAAAAAGGCGTAAACCTTGGCGGCTGGCTTTCTCAGTGCGACTATTCGCTTGACCGCCTCGAGAATTTCATCACCGAAGAGGACATAGCGAAAATTGCCGGCTGGGGCGCGGACCACGTTCGTCTGCCGTTTGATTTCAACATTCTCTTGGACGAAAACGGCGCGCTTAAAGCGGACGCGTTCAAGTATCTTGACCGCGCGGTTGAGTGGACTGAAAAGCACGGCTTGAACATAATCCTCGACCTGCACAAGACAATGGGCTATTCCTTTGACCCGGGCGAAAAGGAAGCCGGCTTCTTCTCGGACGAGAAATATCAGGACATTTTCGTGAACCTGTGGAAAGCGGTTTCCGCGCGTTATGCCGACAAGCCCGACAGTATTGCTTATGAAATCCTGAACGAAATCACCGATGATGAATTTGCAGAACCGTGGAACAGAATAGCAAAGCGCGTTATGACGGAAATCAGAAAAATCGCGCCGAAAAGCTACATCATCTACGGCGGAATTCACAACAACAGCATCAAGGGACTTGCGCTTCTCGAAAAGCCGCTTGACGACAGGATTGTATATACGTTCCATTTCTATGACCCGCTGATTTTCACGCACCAGAAAGCGTACTGGGTTCAGGGAATGCCCGCGGATTACGAGATGTCTTACCCCGCGCCGACAGCCGAATTTGTTGAAAAATCAAGCAAGTTCCCCGAGAAAAAAATCTCCGAGGTCTTTGAGGGGTACACCGAGGACATGGTTGACGCAAGATTTCTGGAGTTTTATATGAAGGAAGCGGTTGAGTTTGCCGAGAGAATGAACGCACCGCTTTACTGCGGAGAATACGGCGTAATCGAGGTAGCGCCGCTGGAGGACACTTTGCGCTGGCACCGTGATATGCGTGATGTTTACAACAAGCTGAATATCGCGCGCTCGGCGTGGTCGTACAAGGAGATGGATTTCGGCTTTGTTGATGAAATCCGCAAACCGATTTATGATGAACTCATCAAGATGATATAACAAACGCGGCTCGGTTCTTTCACCGAGCCGTTTTTGTTACAAAAGCATTGCGGCTCCGAGAAATTTCTTCCCCGGAGCCGCAACGCTTGGTTGGTAATTTATGAAAAGGGTGGTTGGCGATGTTTCTGTAATAAGCTTTATCCGCTTGCTTATTACAGTTATATAATAACATCATTTTATGACAGCATAAAGTTTTTCGCGTGAAAGTTGTGTGAAATTATTGTAAAGAAATGTTGACAACGCGAAAAATCCCTTCGATTTGCTCAAAATCGAGCCGAAGCGTTCTCTCGGCGGTTTTTGCTGAAATGAAATCGCCGCTGTCCTCGAAGGAGAAGCCGTTTTGGTGGAGAAAACCCGCCGCCAGAAGCTTGTGGTCGCAGTAAAACGAGCCGATGATTTCGATATATTCGCGCGCAAGCTCGTCAAGCGAAATCGGCGCGAAAATCTCCTCGGGCAAGCCCTCAATCTGCACGAAAAGCGCGCCGCTGTCATACGGGCAGCGATAATAGCACACATTCTTCTCAAAAACGCCCGCGGCAATCATCGAAAGATTGTGCCCCGTGTGAATTTCATCGAGCATAAACTTCCCCGTCTGAAACTCCTCGCACTCGGTAAGAGCACGCTTTGCCCTTCTTGACGGCGCAAAGCAAATCTCCGGCACGCCGCTTTCCGTGTTTGCCCAGCCCCAGAGCCAAGTGCCGCTCTGATAGCTCTCCGAGCCGATTATGCCGCAGTCAAACTCGTTTTCCCCGAACTTAATTCTGCGGTTTCTCACGTCAACGTTCCAGCCGCTTTCCCCGATAACCAGCTCGCCCATTTTCTTCTGCCGCGAAATCGCCGCTCCCGCCGCCAGCGACAAAAGGCTGAGATAATCGCTTTTGTCAAAATTGACGGGCGTTGTTAAAATACTGATTTTTTCCATTTAAATTCCTCGTTAAATCTGAATTTGCTGCCCGAATTTCCGCAAAATATCCCTAAACAGCACCTTGTCGATTTTCCACAATTTTGATTTTCCCTTAACCACATCATCAATGCGGTTTTCAAACTGCATAAAAATCTCGGAATAGTCCTCGGTGAAATAGAAAACGCACTGAAGATAATTGTCCTTTGAAGCGTAATAATTCGCGGGAATATAGCTCAAAACGGCGGTGATGTCGGTGTTGAGCTCGTTTTCGACGCGTGTTAGCGGCATCGCGTTAAACTGAACCTTTTTTGTTTTCGGAAGCGACAGCGCGTGCTTTTCCTCCTCGGAGAGCTTGCTTTTTTTAAGAAAACCAAACATAATAATCACCCTATTATAATAGAATAGATTTCAAAACGGAATTTCTGCTTTTAGTATAACATATTTTCAAATATATTTCAATATGTATTATTCAAAATAGCGCTCTGAATTTACGGTAAAATAAACAACAAACCGCTGTTTCGAGAGCAATTCTTTGGTTATTTATACAAAATTACCAAAAAAACGTTAATTACCACTTGATTTTTTTCAAATATGGGTTAAAATATAATTAGCACTCAAAGAGATTGAGTGCTAACTTCATAAAGCGCATACACATTTAATATATGTATTTTATTCAGGAGGAACTCAATTATGACAATCAGACCTTTGGCAGACAGAGTTGTAATCAAGGCAGTCGAGGCGGAGGAAACGACCAAGAGCGGAATTATCCTCACGGCAGCTGCACAGGAAAAACCGTCTATTGCGGAAATCGTGGCAGTAGGTCCCGGCGGAGTGGTTGACGGAAACGAAGTGAAGATGTTCGTAAAGGTTGGCGAAAAGGTGCTCATCAGCAAGTATGCGGGAACCGATGTTAAGGTTGACGGCGTTGAGTATTCTATCGTTAAGCAGGACGATATTCTCGCGGTTGTTGAAGAAGCACCCGCAGCAAAGAAAGCCGCAGCAAAGCCCGCTGCAAAGAAAGCTCCCGCTGCAAAGAAGGCTCCCGCAAAGAAGCCCGCAGCAAAGAAGACAACTAAAAAGTAAAATAAAACGGATTAGTCCGATTACATTGGAGGAGAAGAATTATGGCAAAGGATATCATTTACGGAGAAGAAGCCAGAAAAGCGCTTCAGAAGGGCATCGACACACTCGCCGATACCGTTAAAATCACGCTCGGTCCGAAGGGCAGAAACGTTGTTCTTTCAAAGAAATACGGCGCTCCGCTGATCACCAACGACGGCGTTACCATTGCAAAAGAAATCGAGCTTGAGGACGCTTTCGAGAATATGGGCGCGGCTCTCGTAAAGGAAGTTGCAACCAAGACAAACG
>CAMEQX010000194.1 GCA_945933905.1 uncultured Clostridia bacterium | reverse complement strand
CTTTATGGAGTTCTACATCGACTGCGAGGAGGTCGGCGCGTACAAGGACGAGCCCGCGATTTTTCTGCTTGCGGCAAAGCGGCTTGGCGCGGAAATCGGGGACTGCGTGGTGTTTGAGGACGTGCCGCACGCGGTTGCCACGGCAAAGGACGCGGGATTTTACGTTGTCGGGGTTTATGACGAAATCACGGTGAATGACGGAAATATCAAGCCTTATGTTGACGAGTATGTTGAGGATTGGCGAAAATTCAAAATCAAGGCATAACAAAAGCGCGGATTTTTACGTCCGCGCTCTTCTTATTGAATTGATTAAACCACGCCGCCCTTGCTTATGTAAACAGGGAAATCGGGTGAACCGGTGATGGTGCGGTTCTTGGAGATTGTCACGTCCTTATCGGTGATTGCGTTGATAAGCGCGGATTTCTCCTCGATAACAGCGTCCTGCATAACGATACTGTTCTTTACAACAGCGCCCTTGCCGACCTTTACGCCGCGGAAAAGCACGCTGTTTTCAACGGTACCCTCGATAATGCAGCCGTCCGCGATAAGCGAGGTCTTGACATCGCAGTCAATTCCGTATTTCGCGGGAGCAACATCGCGAACCTTCGTGTAAATCGGGGTTTCGAGCGAGAAGACTTCCTTGCAAATCTGGCGGTTCATCATATCCATAGTCGCCTTGTAGTAGGTCTTCATCGAGTCGATAATCTCGTAGTATTTCTCGTACTTGTAACCGAGAACCTTGTAGTCGTGGAGCTTGTGCTGGAGAATATCGGTCTCGAAGCTGTAAAGGCTGCGGCACTCGCTCTCGCGGATAAGGTCCTGAAGGAACTGACGCTTCATAACGTAAACGTTGAGCGCAACGTTCATTTCACCGCTCATAGCAGGTCTTGCGAGAACGTCATAAACAACGTTGTTGTCGTCAACGCAAAGAACCGTCTGAGCCATAGCTCTCTCGGTCGGATAAACGCCGCGTCCGTAAACGCAGGTGATATCAGCCTCGCTCTTTTCGTGGAACTCAACAATCGGCTTCAAATCCATATTTGCGATAACGTTGCTGTCGGACATTACAATATATTCAGCTGCGCTCTCGTCGATGAATTCATAAGCTCCCGCAAGAGCCTCAAGTCTGCCGCGGTAAATTCCGCTTCCCTCTCTGCCATAGGGCGGGAGAATGTGCAGACCGCCGGTCTTTCTCGCCAAATCCCATTCCGAGCCCATTCCGAGATGGTTCATCAGGGAGTAATAATTCTGCTTGGTGATGATACCCACTTGGGTAATTCCCGAATTAACCATACTCGAAAGCGGGAAATCGACAAGACGATATTTGCTTCCAAAGGGAACGCTTGCCATTGCTCTCGATTTTGTAAGCTCGGGAAGGGTTTGTTCGTGCATATTAGCGAAAATCAAGCCTAAAACATTAGCCATACTTGCCATATCAAAAACATCCTTTCCTATATCATATATCCTTAGAAATCATAGCCTTGGGAGGAGCGACAGTCTTGTCGGATACGTTTACGTTGTGACCGATAACGGCAACACCCCACTGGTCCTTGTCCTCGATAAGTTCGGGACGTTCACCGATGTGTGCGCCCTCGCCGATAACGCAGTTTTCACCGACAATCGCATACTCGATAACCGCGCCCTTCTTGATGACGGAGTTCGGCATAACGATACTGTCGCGAACGATTGCGCCTTCCTCAACGGTAACGCCTGCGAAAAGTACGGAGAAGTCAATCATACCGTTAATCTCGCAGCCCTCGGCAATCATAGAGTTTTCGATGTGGCTCTGCGCGCCCGCATAGTGCGGCGGCATAACAGGGTTTCTGGAGTAAATCTTCCAGCTGTCGTCAAGCAAATCAAGCGGAACATTCGGGTCAAGAACGTCCATATTTGCTTCCCACAAGCTGTCGATTGTACCAACGTCCTTCCAGTAGCCGTCGAAGTGATAAGCAACCATCTTTTCCTTGTTGTCGAGCATCGCGGGAATGATGTTCTTACCGAAGTCCTTGGTAGCAGTTTCGTCCTGCTCGTTTTCGATGAGGTACTTGCGCAGCTTGCTCCAAGTGAACACATAAATACCCATCGAGATGAGGTTGGATTTCGGCTCCTTGGGCTTCTCGGCGAACTCATAAATCTCGCCTTTTTCATTGACGCTCATAACACCGAAGCGCGAAGCCTCTTCCCACGGCACCTCGAGAACCGCGATTGTTGCGTCTGCCTCGTGCTGCTTGTGGAAGTCAATCATCTTTGCGTAATCCATCTTGTAGATGTGGTCACCCGAGAGAATTACAACATACTCGGGGTCATAGCGGTCAACAAAGCCGATATTCTGATAAATCGCGTTTGCGGTACCGGAATACCAGTCTTTTCCTGCTGCGGTTTCGTAGGGCGGGAGAACGTGTACGCCGCCGTGAGCGCGGTCGAGACCCCAAGGCTGACCGTTGCCTATGTACTCGTTCAAAACGAGCGGCTGATACTGCGTGAGAACGCCGACGGTATCGATACCGGAGTTAACGCAGTTGGAGAGCGGGAAGTCGATAATTCTGTATTTTCCGCCATAGGGAACGGCAGGCTTTGCCATATCCTGAGTAAGCGCGTAAAGGCGGCTGCCCTGTCCGCCTGCGAGCAGCATAGCGACGCACTCTTTTTTAATGTGGTTCATAACTTTCCTCCTGTTATTTATCGTTTTCCTTTTGGGATTTATTGTTTTTTACAACGGTTTTGTCCGCTGTTTTTTCAACTTTAGCTTCGGCTTCTTCAACCTTTTCTTCACCCTCCGCGTCAACCTCGGGTTCATCGTCCTCGGGAAGACGGATATTCTTGGGAACGAAATACATAACGGACATCGGCGGGATATCGAGCGAAATCCTGTACTGTTCATCGTGCATAGGCTCGTTCTTCGCGGTAACGGTGCCGTTTGTAATGCCGCTTCCGCCGAACTTCACGTCATCGGAATTGAAGATTTCCTCATAGTCCGCGTAGTAGGGAACGCCGATTTCGTAGATTTCGTGACGAACGGGCTGGAAGTTGCACACGACGATAACCTCGTCCTTTTTGCGCGAAATTCTTCTGAACGCGATAACGCTGTTTGAGTTGTCCTCCGCGGAAATCCAGTGGAAGCCCTCCCAGCTTGTGTCGCATTCCCAAAGCGCAGGCGTTTCCTTGTACAGCTTATTGATAGCCTTGACGTAGTTGTGATACTGATGATGCGGGTCAAATTCGAGAACCTCCCAGTCAAGCTGCGACTGGAAATTCCACTCCTTGTACTGCGCGAATTCCTGTCCCATAAACATCAGCTTTTTGCCGGGGTGCGCCATCATATAGCCCAGGAACGTTCTCATCGAGTGGAAACGGTATTCGCGCGGGCCGCCCATTTTGTCGAGCATCGAGCACTTTCCGTAAACAACCTCGTCGTGACTTATCGGCAGCACGAAATTCTCCGAGAACGCGTAGTAGAACGAGAATGTAACGAGATTGTGGTTATAGGGGCGTCCGAGCGGGTCCATACTCATATATCTGAGCATATCGTTCATCCAGCCCATATTCCACTTGAAGTTGAAGCCGAGACCGCCGATATCGGCAGGCTTTGTGACCATAGGCCACGCGGTTGACTCCTCGGCAATCATAAGTATATTCGGGTGTTCTCTGAAAACAGCCGCGTTGAGCTTCTGAAGGAACGCGATTGCCTCGAGATTTTCCTTGCCGCCCTTGCTGTTCGGGCGCCATTCACCGTCGCGGCGGTCGTAGTCGAGGTAGAGCATTGAAGCGACTGCGTCAACTCTCAGACCGTCAACGTGATATTTATCAATCCAGTAGTTTGCGTTTGAAACGAGGAACGACTGCACCTCGGGCTTTCCCCAGTCGAAGATGTGGGTACCCCAGGACTTGTGCTCACGCTTGAGCGGGTCGGTGTATTCGTAGCAGCTCTCGCCGTCCCATTCATACAGACCGGCAGCGTCCTTGGGGAAATGCGCGGGAACCCAGTCCACGATAACGCCGATACCTGCCTTGTGGCACTCGTTTACGAAGGACATAAAGTCGTGCGGGGTACCGAAGCGC
>CAMEQX010000193.1 GCA_945933905.1 uncultured Clostridia bacterium | reverse complement strand
ATGGACGTTTATTCGCCGATGATGCTGGATATGGGATTGTCTGCGATGATAGGCAAGGGAGAGCGCTCCGAGGCGGTCTGCGAGGCTGTTCGGCGTAACGGCGCGGTGTATTTTTGCGCAATCGGCGGCGCGGGCGCGCTTGCCTGCAAATGTATAACCGAGTGCGAGGTAATCGCTTTTGAGGACCTCGGCTGCGAGAGCGTAAAGCGCCTGAAAATCGAGAATTTCCCGCTGATTGTCGCCGTTGACAGCGTTGGCGGAAATATCTTCAAGACAGGCCGCGAGCAGTTTAAGCGTTAAATTTTTTGCGATACCCATTTAAATTTTTGGGCAATTTGTATAGATAATCGGCGAAATATTCATTAAAACGCTGTTTTTTGTCGGGAAACAGAAAATTGTTGTTGACAAAATATGCAAAATGTGCTAAAATAAGGGGTGTGAAATCCACGCGTTTTGGGAGGAGCTATGGAGGATTATTCCAAGTTGAGCGATAGAGAGCTTTTGCTGGATAATCGTTCAGACAGCGGCAAAATCGCCGAGCTTATCTCACGCTATATGAAAACCGTTTTCGCGTGTGCGAGAAAATACGCGCAGTTTGCCGATTACGAGGAGCTTGTGTCCGATGGAATGCAGGGGCTTCTGGCGGCGGTGAGCAGCTATGACGGCGAAAAAGGCGAGTTTTCCGCGTTCGCGTCGGTTTGTATCAACAACAGGCTTCGCAATACCGTGAAAAAATCCGCAAACCGCAGAAAAAATCTTGCTGCGGAGGAGGAAATGCGGGAGCTCCCCGACAAAAAGCCTACTCCCGAGGAAGCGGTTATCGAAAGGGAAAACAGCGAGGATATGCAAAAAAGCCTGAAAGCCGAGCTTTCCGAGCTTGAGCTGCACTGTATCAAGTGCGCGGCGATGGGTATGTCTTATGCGGAAATCGCGAAAAGGCTTGGCGTGGAGAAAAAGTCCGTTGACAACGCGCTTTCAAGAGCGAGAGCAAAGGTGCGGAAAATAATGGACGGTAATTTGTGAAAAAGCCGAGAAAAAGGCTTCAATATGTCCCGATAGCTTAAATGTTAAAGCGTTGCGAAAGCAAAGATACGGGTGCAAGTCCTGTCGGGCAAATTTTATTTTTTAAGGGGTATACTTATGTACACTGACAAGACACTGAAATGCAAGGACTGCGGAGCGGATTTCGTGTTCACTGCGGGTGAGCAGGAATTCTACGCTGAAAAGGGCTTCGAGAACGAGCCTCAGAGATGTAAGGCTTGCCGCGACGCAAAGAAGAACGCAAGCAGAGGTCAAAGACAGTTCTTTGAGACCACTTGCTCGGTTTGCGGCGGAGTCGCAAGAGTTCCCTTCGAGCCGAAGGGCGACAGACCTGTTTTGTGCAGCGAGTGCTTCGCTAAGCAGAAGGGCGAATAATCAAATCAATGCGCGAGTCTTTCGCACCGAAAAAGTACCGAGCATACCCTTTTGGTTATCCCCGGCATCGTTTTGGTTAGGCATTACATTTGGAAGCAGCCGTTTTTTGACGGCTGTTTTTTTGTCATTTTTTTCCGCGAATTTTCATAAAAACTGCGTTAAAAATACTGATAGCCTTTTTATTCGTTTGGGATAAAAAGTAAATTTTGCTTTGAAAGGAAACGCTTTTTATGAAAAAGTTTATTGTATCCGCAATCCTTTGCGGCTCGCTTGTTTTAACGCTTTCGGGCTGCGGAAACCGAAACAATTCCGATAATTCTTCCGGTGAAAACTCCGAACAGACCTCGTCTGAACAGACATCGTCTGAACAGACATCGTCCGAGCAGACATCGTCCGAGCAGACATCGTCCGAGCAGACTTCTTCCGACCAGTCCTCAACCGAAAGCTCCTCCGATGTAAACGGAGGCGGCGTTGACAACAGCGGGCTTTCGTTCCCCGACAACCGCGCGGGAAGAATGGCGGCGGCTGCTCTCAGGACGGACTCTTGGCCTGCGATGGAGGTTGTGAGCGAGGCTGACGAGCTCGGCGCGCTGTTTTCAACGGACGAGGGCGAGGTGTTCAATCTCGATGACCTCGAGGAATTTTGCTTCTGCACAAACCTTATGAGTGCGCAGCTCAACCGAGTTATCGTCGTGAAGCCGGTTAACGGGCGCGAGGGCGCTGTCGAGGACGCCGTAAACAGCTACCTCAACTACTCTCAGACGGGTGCAGCGTTCTATCCCGCTCAGGAGGAAAGCGCAGCGGGCGCGGTTTCGGGCAAAACTCCCGACAACTATATCTACCTTATCGTTCACAAAAACGGCGCGGCAATCGCTGACGCAATCCGCGATATTCAGTAAACAAAACACGCTCTCTTTTCACGGAGAGCGTGTTTGTTATTCATCGGGATTGTCGTGATTTTTCGCTTTCTTGCGCCGTTTCACGCACTCGGTAAGCAGAAACTCAATCTGCCCGTTCACCGAGCGGAATTCGTCCTCAGCCCATCGAATAAGCTCGTTGTAAAGCGTTGCGGAAAGCCGCAAGGGGACTTGTTTTTTTGCGTCTTTTTTTTCTTCGGGCAATCCGCTTCACCGCCTTTCGCCTGTTAAACTCAATAAACCGAGCCGCTGTTTACAATCGGCTGCGCGTCCTTGTTTCCGCAGAGGACAACCAAAAGGTTGCACACCATCTGCGCTTTTCTCTCGTCATCAAGCTCGACAACATTGTTCTCGGACAGCTTGTTGAGCGCCATTTCAACCATTCCGACTGCGCCGTCAACAATCTTCTGACGTGCCTCGATAACAGCGTTTGCCTGCTGTCTTTGAAGCATCGCTGCGGCGATTTCCTGTGCGTAGGCAAGGTGAGTTATTCTAGCCTCGATTACCTCAAGTCCCGCTATTTCAACGCGCTCTTGGAGCAGATTTTTGAGCTGCTCGGAAATCTCCACGGACGAGCCGCGAAGCGTTTTCTCATCGTCATCGGTCGAGTCGTAGGGGTAGCAGCGCGCCACGTCACGCAGCGTGGAGTCAGCCTGAGTTGACAGGAAGGTGTTGAAATTATCGACATTGAAAACAGCCTTCGCGGTGTTTACAACGCGCCAAGTCACCATAATTCCAATCTCAATCGGGTTACCCGACTCGTCGTTGATTTTCTGCTTTTCGTTGTTGTGAGTCATTGTTTTGAGCGAGATTTTGCGGTTGATTGTTGTCGTAACAACGCCGTTTGTGGAGATTGTCGCGACAATATTGCTTGTGCCGTTTGCGTTTTTCGGAGTAACCGCGCTGCAGAACGGGTTCACGAAGAAAAATCCTTCTTTTTTGAGCGTGCCGATGTACTTACCGAACAGCGTGAGAACCATTGCCTCATTCGGCTTCATAATGCGCAGTCCCAAAAAGGGAATCCAGCCCAAGCACAAATAAATCAGCGAAATCACGAAGCCCAAGCCCGCCATATCGGCGTCCTTGCTTTCCATTCCGATTGCGAAGTAAATCATCAGCCCGAGCGCACCGCAAAGCAGCAAAATCGTGATAAACAGCACCAGCCAGCCGCTTGCGGGGTGAATTTCCTTTTCCTCGTAGCAATATTCTTTCTCGACCTTTTCCATAAATAAACCTTCTTTCCAATATAATTCTGATATCACTTTGATATCTTGATGAAATTATACCACCTTTAGAAGAATTTGTCAAGAGGTTTTTGAAAAAATTTTGCTGCCGAGAAATTTTCCGGCAGCCGAGGTTGTTTTATAATAAGGATAGAGGTCGCGGACAGCGCGATTTCCGTTCAACGCCGCTTTGGAACGCGTTTATCTTCGGTTCAGATTAGAGTTCGCGGGGTTTTCGAGCAGCTCGCCGTTCTCGGAAAAACGCGAGCCGTGACAGGGGCACTCCCAAGTGTTCTCGTCCGAGTTTTTTTTGAGTGCGCAGCCGAGGTGGGTGCAGCGCGGGGCGGTCGGCGTGGCGAGATTTTTCACGGCGTTTATCCCGTTCACGAAAAGCTGCTTGCGGAGAATTGTCCGCGAGGGGTTGAAAACGGGCGCGTTCTCGTTCTCCTTGCCGAGAATTTTGTCGCGGATAATCTCAGAGGCATCCATCGCCTAGGTCATTCCCC
>CAMEQX010000192.1 GCA_945933905.1 uncultured Clostridia bacterium | reverse complement strand
GAAGCCCGTCGCGCCGTAAATATATACAACATTCCCGATTGACCTACAAGCGCGGATTTTTTTCAGCGCTTTGTGGGGAGTTATATATTTTTCCATTCTCGACATCACCTATCCCAAATCACAAACAGCATTTCACATATAATATTATAGTATAAAATTCCAAAAAAATCTACTGTCCGTTCGGACAGTATAAGAGGATTTTTGAAAAAAAGGTGATATTATACAAAATATTTCTTATTTTTGCAAAATTTTTTACAAATTTGTCACATTCGTGATAATCAACAAAATATTATTTATAACCCGCACTGTTTTTGGTATATTTTAGCAAAAATATTTACATTTTCGGGCAATAAAAACACCCCGTCATTTCCGACAGGGTGTGAAAAATATGCGAAAAAGCTTGTCATTACGCTTCTTCGTTTTTTGCACAGCGCTTCAAGCATAAAATCATACGAACAATACCCGCCGCAACTATAATATGCGAAACACCGGCAATTCCCGAAATAGCGCCGTTTGCGCCGCGAGTAAGCTCCAGTCCGAGCACCTCGGTTACTCCGCGAACCGCCATCATAACCACCGTCATCGCAACGCCCACGTTATAAACAATCAGAAAAACCTTAAATCCCTTGGTTTCCGGAAGCGTTTTAAAATGCACGCAAAACAGCGCTACAATCAGAAAAACAACCATTCCCAGCATCAGAAGATGCGTATGTACATTCGCAAGCACGGTTTTTCCCGTAAAGCCGTTCATCTTTGAAAATTCGCGGTAAAATACGCCTCCCAGCAATCCCACAATCGCATAAATCAGCGACAAATTCAGACATTTCTTCATTTTGTTCTCCTTTCAGAGTTCCTTGTAAATTGTTCGCCCGATGACCGCAATCAGCGTGTCGCAAGGCTTTCCCTGCATCAACTGCAAAAAAATGTTGTCCAGCACAAATTCAACAAAGCTTTCCCGCGTAAATTCCCCGTCAAACGCGTCCGAAACAGCCGCGCTGTCATTTCGCAAAACGTTCAGCATCGTGCCGCGTATTTCCGCCATACAGCGTTCCATCTCGCTCAAGGCGCGGCTTTTCCCGCTTCTTGCGATAACGGAGGAATGTGTTGAAAAAAAGTCGGGATAATCGGCAATTCGCTCCCGAATATTTCCGAAAATCATCTCAACATACTCGGTAAAAAGCAGATTTTCTTCATCGTGATGCGGCGGCAAAGAGAATAAATCCTGCCAAAGCTTTGAGATTGTGCAAATAAGCAAATCTTCCTTATCGGAAAAATAGTTGTACAGCGTTCCGAGCGCAATTCCGCACTCCCCCGCAACCGCGCGCATATTCAGCGCACGCAAGCCCTTTTCCTCAGACAGCTTTATGCAAATCCGCAAAATCTCTTCCTTTGAGGTTTTTTCGGGATTTATCTTCGTCACCTCCTCAAAATGAACATCGTTCACTTTGAGAATATTATACCGCAAAATTTGCCGATTGTCAAGTATCAAAAGAAAAAAGAGCGAAAAAATCCGCCCTTTTTCTCAAAATTTCAGTCAAGTTCAACAAAATTACACCCACGGGTCACCGCTTTCGGCGTTTTTACTCCCGTCAAGAGTGACTGCTCCCACAAAAACTGCTTTCCGTCGCTTGCGCGCTGACGAAGCTGTATCGGGCGCGGCAAATCCGCTCGCCGCACCGAATAAACAGCTTCAAGTATCCTGCCCCCTGCTCAGCTTTTTGCACCTTAACTCGATTATTTTCAAAGCCGCGCTGTTTGTGATTTTCTTTCCGTTTTCGGTTTTCAGCACAAATTGCTTTGGATAATCAAACACCGTTTAATCGCCCACGGTTATCCAATATCGCGTAAGCGCATTGAATTCGTCCATTCTGTCAACGGCAACATGGATTTGAAAATCGATTTTGTCATCGACAATTTTTTACAATTTCCGCTGAAGCGAGCTCCATCTTCTCATAAATCCAATATGCCGCGCTCAATCAAAGACGATTTTCGCCGTGCTTCCGCCGTCGGTTTTCTTTGATACGACAATCTGCCTTCCGATGCGCCGTTTCAGAACATCAACGTGCGAAATAACTCCCACGAGCTTGTTTCCGTCGCTCAATTTCGCGAGCGCATTCAAAGCGTCGTCAAGCGACTTTTCGTCAAGCGAGCCAAAGCCCTCGTCCACAAACATCGCGTCAAGCTTCACGCCGCCCGCAGAAGCCTGAATTTCATCAGATATTCCAAGTGCCAGCGAAAGCGCTGCCATAAAAGACTCGCCGCCCGAAAGCGTTTTTACATCGCGCGTTTTTGATTTGCGGTAGTCGATAACATCAAGGTCCAAGCCGACCTGATTTCTTATGTTACTGTTCTCCTCGCGGCGCTTCAGCTCAAATCTTCCGCCCGACATTTCCAGCAATCTGATATTTGCGCGGTCGATAATTCTCTCAAAATACGTCATCTGAACATACGTTTCAAGAAGCATTTTTTCTTTTCCCTTGACCTGTCCGCCGGCTGTTTCCGAAAGCGGCTTTACCATCGAATAACGCTTTTCAAGCGCGCCAAGATTTTTCGCAGCCGAAACAATTCCATCACGCGCGTTTGTGTTAAGCGTCAGGCGCTCGTTTATCTCATCAAGCCGCTCCTGAGCCTTTTTCTTCTCCTCATCAAGCCGCGCTTTGTTCTCGTTTTCCGCTTCCTTGTCAATCATCTCGCCTTCCTCGGAAAGCTGCGGCTCAAGACCTTTTATTTTCTCCTCAAAGCCCGTGATTTTCAGCAAGGACGTGTTATATTTATCCTCAGCAGCTTTTTTCCGCTCCTTCATCTCGGCAACGGTTTTTTCAAGACCTTCGATATGCTCCAGCGCGGTTTTTTTGCTGTCGAAGCAAAGCTCCTTTTTATCATTCTCAAGCTGCGTTTTTTTCGTTTCAATCTCCGAAACCAATCCCGAAATTTCATTTTTGAGAGCGTCGATTTGACCGCCGAGATTTTTAAGCTCCTCGGTTTTTTCGGCAATTTCAACTTCAAGGCTCTTTTTGCGGGAAATTCTCTTTTCCTCGCCCGAAATCTCCTCGTTTATCTCAGCAAGCCTGTCGAGAAGCTCTTTTTTCTCGCTCTCCACAACCTCTCCCGCGCTCTCCACGACAACCTTTTGAGCAAAAATTTCAAGCCGCTTTTCGATATCTTCGCGCAAAACCTTTGCCGCAGACTCCGCTCCGGCGAGTTCCTCTCTCTTTTTCTGAGCCGCCTCGAGAGCCTTTTCCTCATCCTTTTTCGCCTGCTTCAGCTGAGCCTCGGTCGGCGCGCCCTCGGGTCTTTTCGCGGGACAAGGGTGTACAAGAGAGCCGCAGACGGGACAAGGCTTCCCCTCGGCAAGCTCCTGCGCGATAGCGCCCTCTCTGTCTTGCCTCAGCTCATCCTCAAGCTTCTCGCGATTTGCTTTCAAGCCGCAAATCTTCTCTGTCAAAAGCTTTTCCGTTTCAAGAATATTGCTTATCAGCTCACGCTTGTCGTCATACATTTCAAGCAGCTCTCCAAGCCGATTAAGCTTTGATTGTCTTTCCTCGGCTTTCTCCTTTTCACCGATAAGCTTTTGCCTGTTTTCATCGGCATTTGAAAGCGATTTCAACTCCTCGCCGAGATTGTTCAAAATCTCTGAATTCTTTTGCCAAAGCTCTTCGTTTTTCTTGAGCTTATTTTGCTTCTCGGAGAGCGTTTTTTCCGAGCTCTTGACGTTGATTTCAAGACGATTTACCGCGTCATAATGAGCAAGCTCGGCTTCCGCCGCAGCTTTTTCGGCGGAGATTTTTTCAATCTCGGGTGCCACGGCTTTTGCTTCTTCAAAATCTCTGCTCAAATCCGCAAAGCCTTCTTTTTCACGAGCCAGCATTTCCTTCGTTTCATCAAGCAAAATCCTCGTTTTTTCACGAAGCTCGATTTTTCCCAGCCGCCCCGCAATCTCCTTGAGCCGATTGTCGATTTCTTCGATTTCGCCCTTGACTTTTTTCAGCCCTTCGCTGTCGGCTAAAATGAGCTTATTCAACAGCTCAAGCGTTTCCGAAGCCTGAAGCCCGTTTTCCTTTGCAAGACAAACTTCCCCGAAA
>CAMEQX010000191.1 GCA_945933905.1 uncultured Clostridia bacterium | reverse complement strand
TTACAATTTCGGTTTCTTTGTAGGTTACATCATCGTCATCGCCGAGAGACAGAGTTTTCCCTTCTAACTCCATAAATACGCAGCAAGAAGCGTAATTGAAATAGTCCGAATTATTCAGCTGAACCGTGTACAGCCCGTCATCGTTGATATAGACGCTCTCGACGCCGATTGTGCAGTCGTCGCCGCAGAAGTTGAATTCATCGCTGTTTATTCCGACATTATTGTCTGCGCAGTAGTCGCAGTCCCACAAATCGTCGCAGTCAGAAAAAATTCCGCTGTTGTCATAGCCGTTGAAATCACCGCCGGTTGTTCCATATGCAACCTTGTCCACGAACGCGAGATACCAGCTGCTTGTGCAAATATTCGAGAAAACAGACAGCTCCTGCGAACCCTGAACGGCAAGCGGATAGTAGAGCGAAAGGCCGCCGGCATTTGCGTGCTGAGCGCCGTTATACTTAAAGATAACGGCATTATCCAGCTTTTCAATGGTATCCGAAGCACTCGGTGCGCAGGATTTCACCGCATTGAGCAAGCCCTTGAGGTCAACCATATTTGTGTAGCCCTCGGAGCGGTTGTTTCCGCCGAAATTATCAACACTCGTAATTGCGCGCGCGATTTCGTTCAGATTGCCGCTTTCGTACATTTCCTTTGCGGTTTTGTCGAATGAAACAAGCAGCTCGTCCAGCTTCGACAAATCGGTTATCGCAAAGGTCACGATATCCTCGTCACCCGTGCCGTCACAGTGATTTACATAGCTTTCCACTTGCATTTCACCGAGCTCTGCGCCGTTTGCGTCAGGGTTTTCCGCGAGAAAATTCAGAATATCCGTGTAATTCCAGCCTCCGCCCGGCTCGGTTTCCTCGGACGCGAACATATAATTCGCGTAAGGAACGAGAATATTCGCTGTTTCAAGCGTGCTCATAAGGCAAGCGTCAAAACCGATAAACTCGAATTTTTCAGGCATTTTGTCATAAATGGAGTTGAGCGCGGAGTCGATTTCGCGCAGGGAAAGGCTGTCCTTGTCGTACTTTTCGTCAAAGCAAACGCCGCTGATACTTCCCCCGCCGTGGTTCCAGAACACAAGTCCCATATTCTCGGCAGGATAGTTTTCAAGTCCCCAAGCGACAAAATCCGCGAGGGTTTCGGATTTTCCCATACTCGCTTCCGTTAGTTCATCTACAAGCTCAATGTCACCGTTAGTGCTTGCATAGCGCTGGATAGTGCTGTTCGAGATACCGTTGTTCCATTGATATGTGCCGCCCGTCTGATAAACGATATGTACGTCTTCGCTGTATGAGGCGCTGATTGCCTCAATGATGTCGTTGGTAGCACATCCTCCGTTGCTTTCAAGGTCGGTTCCGCAAAGATAAACGAGAATTGTCCAGCCGTTTCCGCGAGAGGATTTTTCGCTGAAAGGACGGCGGTTTATGTCAAGCGCGCCGTTCTTAACGGAAAGCTGAGTTGCGCCGTTTGTATACGCGGGTTCATTACGGTTCGCGTCGGGCTCGCTCACAAAATCCGATGAGGACTGCAAGGGTTTTTCGGGTTGTTTTTCATTGTTTGACGAACAGCCCGTCAATACAAGCGCAGCCGAAATTACTGATAAAGCAATACTTTTAAATTTCATATAAAACCTCTTAAAAGCGAAACTATTCCCGCGGATTAGTGCGGGAATATTTCAATGTACAGATTATTCTTGTACGATTTCGGGACTGCCTTCTTCGACTTCAGGACTGCCTTCTTCGATTTCAGGACTGCCTTCTTCGATTTTAGGATTGCTCGAAATCTCTGATGTACCCCTGACCATTACATATTCAACTGGATTGCCGTCAGAGGCTAACAGCTTGAATGAGATTGTGTCTTTGTCTGCGTTGTACCTGACGGTCATAAAGATTTTGCCCGAAGCGTCAAGGCAATCAAAACCGGTAGTATCCTTTACCTGAATGTTCCAGGAAAGGGTATCGGTAGCGGTTATCAATGTAAATGTCTTGTCTGTTACGGTAACGTTCATATTGCAGTAAGCGGGGTTAAGGCCGCCGGCTTCCGCGATCTGCTCGACAGTCTTTCCGCCTGCAGTATCAATCGTCCAATCACCCTTGACCTTGCTCATATCAAGACCACAAGCAGTGAGGCAGAATGCAACCGCAACCACCAAAATAACCGATAAAACTTTCTTCATAATAATTCTCCTTTGTGTATTATTTTGTGCTTGGCACGTTTTATATTATACTGCAAAAGGAATATTTTGTCATCACCTTTTCGGGTGAGTTGTTGTACATTCAGATTAATTTCATCTTCTGTGCAATTATGACAGCTTCGGTCTTGTTTTTTGCGCCGAGTTTTCGGTAAATTTCCTTTATTCGCGAACGCAGAGTTTCAAAGTTGATGTTGAGACGCTCGGCGGTTTTCGGCACGGAAAGTCCCTCGGCAAGACACGCGAGAATGCGCGCGTCCATCGGCGAAATATCCACGGGTGCTGCCTTGGTTGTTTTGAGGTAAAGAGGATATCGCCGAGCCATTTGCCCGACAGCGTCAAACACCGCGTCAAACCACTTCCGGTTGATTTTTTTATTGGCAACGCACTGCTCCCTACACTCCTCAAGCAGCGGGAAAACAGCCGCACCCTCGCGTGAAATTATCGGAATAAAGCGATATTCGCAGATTTTTTCAAGCGCTTTCACGAAATAATTCTTCCAATCGCTGCCCATTCGATATTTTATAATTGCAGTCAGTATCGAAAGCTCCATTGCGATGAATTTTCTGTCGCATTTTTCCGCGTAAAAGCGCATTGATTCGATAAGCGAATACGCTTCCACGTATTCGTTTTGTGCGATATAACAGCGGATTTTCGTGAGATAAAGATACCTGTTCATCGCGATGAAAACTTCGTTCTCGTCTGGCGCGATTTTCAGCCAGCTTTCAACCTCTGCCGAGTTGCCCTCCATAAGCGCAATTCGACAGCGCATAGCTCCGATTGACGGTAAAATGCGGGAGTTATTGTTGTTTTTTACGGTTTTTTCAAAGGAATCGAGAACGCTTTTTGCCGCGTCGGGATTTCCCGAAACGAGGTGCTGTCGAATAAGCACAGCGGTTGCCGCAAAGGACAATTCAAGTTTGCCGCCCGTTTCCGCTTCGATTTTCGCCTTTGAAACCATTGATACAATCTCGTAAGGGTCGCCGCCCTTTTCAAAAAAACTCTCGGCAAGCGCTGCATTTACAAGTCCCTTGCCGTATTTCCCGAGAAACGCGCAGACGATTTTTCCCGCAGAAGCCGCGATTTCACGGTCGTGCTTGCTCCATTCGCAGAAATCCTTTCCGCCGTTCATCAGCGAGGGCTGATTGCTTGTAACGGAAAACTCCGGCGCAGGAATTGAACGGTCTTTAAGCAGCTTCGCGCAGTTTTTTATCAAGTCAAGAATGTTTGTGCTGCCGCGTCCGGGAAGCGCAATATCAAGATAAGCGAGCTGACGGGTTGCCTCGCGCTGCTCTGAGCCGCGCGCATTGTCACGGTATTCCTTCAGCTTCTGATACCAGTATTCGCTTCTGTCAAAGTCCATAAGCATTGAATGAAGCAGCGACATCGCGGACATCAGATAGACGTTTCCGCTGATATCATCGTCCGACAGCATCAGATAATACTTGCGCATTTCGATATAATTGCCCGATTCGGGGCATTTTCGAGCGTTTCTGAGCAAAAGCTCGCGAATACGTCCGGTTTCGCCGTATTTCACATAAAGGTCGAGAGCCTTGTTGTCCTCGTTGTTTGCTTCGTAATAGCCGCCCGCAAGCAGCGCGAAATTTTTCAGCTCGCTTTGAGGAAACCTCTCGATAGCCTTGCTTTGAAGCGCCTCGCAAAACGGAAAGCGGATTTTGTACAGCTCGTTTTTCTTTTCGATGAAATTTCCCGCGTCCATTGCCCGTTCAATCAGCTTTCGCGCAGCGGAATTTCCCGTAATCATTATCGCAAGCTGCTCGGTGAAATCATCGACAATACTCACCTTCATCAGAAAATCCACAAGCTCGGTGTTCATCAAGGAAACGACGTTTCCCTCAAAGAAACGCTGCATCATATCGCTGATTTTCTCGTGGAGCTCCTTGCCA
>CAMEQX010000190.1 GCA_945933905.1 uncultured Clostridia bacterium | reverse complement strand
TTTGTTGTCGCGTTCAAGTGAGCGGAGAAGCTCCTTTGTCCATTGACGGCGGGTTGTTTTGTCGGCGGGGCACTTGCTTTTGACGATTTCCAGATTGTTCCTTTTTGCACAAGAAAGAACAGCGTGCTCGGGAGCAAAAACCAGCGGTCTGATAACGGTGATATCCTTTCGCGAGAGGTAAGAAATCGGCGCGAAACAGCCTATTCTGCCCTCGTTGAGCAGGTTCATCACAAACGTTTCGATAGCGTCGTCGTTGTTGTGACCGAGCGCGAGCTTGTTGCAGCCAAGCGATTTTGCTGCGTCGTGAAGCGCGCCGCGGCGCATTTTCGCGCAAAGTGAGCAGGGATTTGGTTCTTTTCGGATATCGAACACAATCTCGCCGATATCCGTCCTCACCAGCTTAAACTGCACGTCAAGCTTCTCGCAGAGCCGTTCAACAGGGGAGTAGTCGGTTTCTGTGCCGCCAAAACGCTGGTCAAGGGTAATCGCGAAGACCTCGTATTTCTTCTCGTAAAATCGCCGCATAAGCGCAAGTCCCGAGAGCAGCACAAGGCTGTCCTTGCCGCCCGAAACCCCGACCGCGATTTTGTCGCCGTCGTCGATAAGGTCAAATTCCTGACAAGCTCGGCGCATATATCCAAGAATTTTCTGCATAGATACCTCTCTTAATTATACCATAAAAATTATGTTTTCGTCAATGACGCGAAAGAAATTTCACGCATTTTTCATAAATATCGGTCAATTTCGTTTTTCACGCCATTTTCGATGTAAATTCTCGGAACGCGCGTTCCGACAGCGCATAGCAGCTCGTAGTTTATCGTGCCGATTTTCTCTGCGGCAGCTGTAAAGGAGTTTCCGCCCTCAAGCTCATCGGAATAAACCGTGACTTCATCGCCGATTTGAACCTCGGGAATATCCGTCACATCAACCAGCGTTTGATCCATACAAATTCGTCCGCAGACGGAAGCTTTTTTCCCGCGGATTGTAACAAACCATTGTCCTGAAAGCCGCCTGTTGAAGCCGTCCGCGTAGCCGCACGGGATAAGCGCGAGCTTAACGTCCTTGTCTGCCTTGAAGGTGCGCCCGTAGCTCACGGTATCGCCCGCGTGGATTGTTTTAAGCTGGCTCACCACGCTTTTCACGCACATCACGGGCTTTATTCCCTCGGGCACGGGAAAACGCGCGTCGGGCTTCTGACCGTACATAATAATTCCCGCGCGGACAAAATCCCCCTCGAAATCCTTGTGATAGATAATTCCGCCGCTGTTTTGCGTATGAATTTTCAGTCCTTTATCACGGCAAAGCGTGAGGATTTTCTGCTGCTGCAAATCCGTGAACTCGATATCCTTTTCATCAAGGCTGTCCGAAACGGCAAAATGCGTGTAAGCCGCGCGGCACTCCAACCCGCTCATCGCGAGAATTTCGTTGAGCTGCTCCTCATCGGTAATTCCCACGCGGCTCATTCCCGTATCGATTTTAATGTGTACAGGCACTTTCACGCCGCGTTTTTGCGCCTCGTCCGATAATTCTTTCGCGTAATTTACATCTCCCACGGTGAAGATGAAGTTTTTCCCAAGATTTTCAAAAATTTCCTCTATATGACAATACCCGAAAATCAGAATTTTCCCCGAAATCTTATGCTCAAAAAGCCGCTGTGCTTCCCATAAATTTGACACGGTAAAGTGAGAAACCCCCGCATTGTTGAGCGTTTTCGCGCAAAAGACATCTCCGTGACCGTAAGCGTTTGCCTTAACAACGGCGGCAAGCTGTTTTCCCTCGGAAAGCCTGCTTAAAATCTCAACATTTTGCCTTAAAACGTCAAGATTTATCTCCGCCCAAGTTCTTTTATAAAAAATATTCATAAGAACTACCTCTATGCTTGAAATTTTTATAAAAATATGTTATACTATTTATATGCGGGGAAGAAAAATATAAACTTCTTCGGCGCATACATTTTAATTATATCACAATTTCGCTAAAAATCAATATATTTTTTCAAAAAGAAAGGATAATCGTGAAATTATGTCCGTGAAAAGAAAAAGTAACTGGTATATCTATTTTATTGCTTTCGGGATAACGATAGCGTTTGTTGTTGCGGCGGTTTTTTCGTTTCGCTGGTATCTTTTTCCGGATAAAACCGAGTCCGTGGGGATAAACGATACCGGCGAGCTTGCCGATGATTTCAAGCCTACAACCGCGCATAATTTTGTTATGCTCTCTATGCTTTCGGACGCGCCGTCGGACAATCCCGAGCTTTTTACAATTATTTCCTACAACGCCGTGAACAACGAGGTTTGCTTCATTCCTCTGCCTGTCGGATTGAGTATCGAGCTCAACGGAAGAACTCTTTCAAACATTTATTTCGCGCAGGGCGGAGAAGCGGTTGTGAAAGCGGTTGAGGAGGCTGTCGGAGTAAAGTGCGAGAGCTTTGTGAAAATGGACAGGGAAGCGTTTGTTTCGCTTGTCACGGCTTTCGGAAACGTTGAATACGATGTCGGCAAAACAACCATCATCAACGACGGAAACACGGTTGAAACGATAAACTCGGGCGAGCAGATGTTTACGGCGGAAAAGATGTTCGGTTACATTATGAAAGCAGATTTTGGCGACGAGCTCAATCGTCTGAACAATGCCGCTGATATTCTCTCGGAGCTTATAAATCAGAATTTCCGCAACCTCGACAGCTCCATTCTCGATGTGTATTTCAATATGATTTCGGAAAACAGCGACACGAGCGTCACCGAGGAAATGTACAAATCACGCAAGGCGGCGCTTTTGAACACCGTTGAATACGGAAACGAGCCTGCGGGTTATTACATTCCTTACGGCGAGTACACCGAGGACGGCGGCTTTAGGATTTCCGAGAACTCAATTATTTCAATCAAACAAAGAACGGGACTTATGTGATTTCGTTCATCAAAGGAGGATTTTATGGACGCAAGAGTTGAAAAGACAATGGAGGCTCTGCGGCTGAACAAGATGAAGCCGTTTTATGCGGAAAACCGCGAGGAGCTGCTCAAAATTATCCGCGAGCTTATCAAGGACGACAAGCTGATAACAGCGGGCGGCTCGATGACGCTCAAGGAAAGCGGAGTCACCGAAATGCTTATGAGCGAGTATCCGAACGTTTATCTTGACCGTTCGACAGGCAAAAATCCCGAGGAGGTCGGCGAGATTTTCAGAAAAGCGTTTGTTTCGGACACGTTTTTCGCAAGCTCAAACGCAATCACCGAGGACGGCGAATTGTACAATGTTGACGGCAACGGAAACCGCGTTTCAGCTATGATTTTCGGACCGAAACAGGTGATTATTGTCGCGGGCGTGAACAAGATTGTCAAAAATCTTGAAGAAGCGCAGCTTCGCGTGCAGAAAGTCACCGCTCCGAAAAACACCGTTCGTCTGAACTGCGCGACGCCTTGCGCGAAAACGGGCGAGTGCGAGCGGCTTCGCAGCGGTTCACCGTGCAAAAGCGACGCGAGAATTTGCTGCTCTTATGTCACGCTCGGTCAGCAGCGTATTCCCGACAGAATTAAGGTTATCATTGTAAACGAAAATCTCGGCTATTGATTACATAAAACTCACTTTATAAAAGGAGGAATTTTATGGCGTATTACATAGGAGTTGACGTTGGCGGCTCGAATATCGCGTGCGCGGTTGTCAACGAGGAATGCGAGATTATTTCGCGCTCAAAAGCGAAAACTCACGGCAAAACAGGAGCAATCGACTATACCGAGGTTCTTGACATTATCATAAGAACGGTAAATCTCGCTTGCGAGGCTGCGGGAATTAAGCCCACGGACGCCGAGTCTATCGGAATAGGCTGTCCGGGTATCTGCAACAGCGATATGGGAATTGTTGAATACACAAACAATCTCGGTTTCCGAAATGTCCCGCTGAAAACCGACGTTGAAGACGAGTTCAAAATCCCCGTTTACCTCGACAACGACGCAAACGCTGCTGCTTTCGGCGAGTATATCGCGGGTGCGGCAATGGGCGCGAAAAACGCCGTAATTATCACGCTCGGCACTGGCGTCGGCTCGGGAATTATCATCAACGGGAAGGTTTACCGCGGCACAAATTTTGCTGCGGGTGAAATCGGGCACACGGT
>CAMEQX010000189.1 GCA_945933905.1 uncultured Clostridia bacterium | reverse complement strand
GACGAGGGACGGGGGCTTTCATAATACGCCCTGTCTGCTGCTGAAATCAGCCCTTCTTAGTGCTCTTAATGGGCTCGTGTTCCCATAAAATCAAGCAAAAGCGATATTCACTTTCAAATACCTTTGGTGTTTCCATAAACAATGCTCCTTTCTCTAACACATTAGAGTTTGTATGTTAATTCTAACACATTAGAGTAAAATTGTCAATAGGTTTTTAAAAAATTCAAAAAGCAGCTATTTGTTTACAATTCCGCATTGCAACATATCTTTCACAATGAAACAAAGATATAAGAAAACCGCCGCATTTGTACTTGCATTTGCGGCGGTTATGCCATTCGTCGAATTATCGGTTGTCCCTTGTTCCGTTCGGTATGTTCAACATCCTTGGATTTCTCGGTGACCGCTTCAAGCGAAGCCGCCGTTTCGTTTGCAATCGTCGAGCCCTTTTCAATAGCCTCGGCCGTGCTTGTGATAAGCTCTGTCGTGCCCTGAACCGCCTCGGCTGACTTGGACGCGAGATTTCTCACCTCGTCCGCAACAACCGCGAAGCCCTTGCCTGCCGCTCCCGCTCTTGCCGCCTCGATTGAAGCGTTGAGCGCGAGAATGTTCGTCTGGAACGCGATATCGTCGATTGTCTTGATAATCTTCTCAATCTGCACGGACATCTCGGTAATCTGCGACATAGACGCAAGCAGCTCCTTCATACTCTCGTTGCTTGCGGCAACCGCCTCTCCCGTCTGATTTGAGAAGAAAAGCGCTTTCTCGGCGCTGTCGCCGTTTTGCTTTGTAAGCTCCATAAACTTGTCCGCAATCTCGCTCATCTCGGAAACCGTTTCCGTCTGCTCACGCGCGCCCGAAGCAAGACTTGCCGCGGATTCGGAAACGCCCATTGCGCTTTCGTTTACTCTCTCGGAGGCGGAGCTTATTCCGTCGATAACCGAGCCGATTGACTTTGAAATCTGGTCGATTGAGTCCTTGATAGGCGCAAAATCACCGACATAATCCGCGCCGAAATTCACATTGAAATCGCCGTCCTTCATTTTAGAAAGGTTCGCGGAAATATCGTCAACATAGCTCTTCAGAGCCTTGTTTGTTTCGGCAAGATTTTCGCAGAGTTTACCGACGCTGTCGTTGCCGTGATAGGTAAGCTCATAGCTGAGGTTGCCCTTCGCCATATTTTCAGCGGCAGCGTTAAGGCTGTCAATGGGCTTCAGACAGCGCTTTACAACAATCGCGCAAAGTCCCATTACCAGCAGAATAGCCACAACCATAACCACAATCTGCATAACCATAAGCGTGGTCAAGCCGCTTGTGAAGGTGCCGTAGTCGATTGCGTAGCCCAGCGTCCAGCCGTTTGAAAGCTGAACCGTGCCGATTGCGCGCTTTACTCCGTCATAGTCGTTTTTGACAACAATCTTGTCGCTCTCAACCTTTTCATTATACGCGGGAATATCCGCAACATTTGTGTAAACCGACTCATTGTCAGCTACTCTCGGGAGATAATCCTCGTTTTGATGAACAAGAATATTTCCCTGCGCGTCAATCAGGAACGGATAAGCGTTCTCGGAAATCTTGATTTCGCTTACCGCGTTAATCAGCTGGTCGATATAAACATCGCCGCCTGCGATTGCAAAAAGCGAGCCGTCCGAATTATAGCCCGCCGCAGCAACGGTGATAATCATACTTCCCGTGTTGAAATCGATATAGGGAGAGGTGCAAATCGCCTTTCCGTGAGCCGCCTCCGCGTCCTTGTACCAGCCGCGCTCCATAACGACAAACTCGGGCGGAAGCTCAATATCCGTGTCGAAAATCGTGATGTTGACGGGGTACGCGAGATACGCGCTGTAAACCGTTCCGCCTGAGCTTTCGCGCGCGGCGATAAGCATACGCTGAAGCTGCTCGGGAGTGGGCGCAAACGACGCGGAAAACGTCGCGACGTCGGAAATAATCGCCTCCTGTTTGTCAAGCCAGCCGTCAAGCGACGAGGACTGATGCTTCAGCTCGTTTATAACCTTAGACTGACTTTCCTCCGAAACCATATTATTTGTGATAAAATAGCTCACTAACGATGAAATTATCAGCATAACCGCCGTGAGAACGCTCACGCAGATTATGATTTTTTTGTCGAGACCAAGCTCTTTTTTCATATAAATTCTCCTTTCCAAAAGAATAAAATTCATCTATCTATTTATATCAGTTTTTTCAACTTTTGTCAACAAAAATTGTCAAAAAATAAAGCGCGAGATAATTCCCGCATTGTAAAATATGTCAAATTTATATCAAAATCCCGTTGCAGTGGTCGATTTCGTGCTGAATAATCTGCGCGGTAAAGCCGGTGAAGGTCTTGATGCGAGGGAGAAAATCCTCGTTGAAATAGCTCACCTTTATGCTCTTAAAGCGCTTGGTGTTGCGAGTTCCCGAAAGCGACAGGCAGCCCTCCTCCGCGTCAAACGCGCCCGAGCATTTCACGATTTCGGGATTGAACATAACCGCGTACTTCCCCTCGTTGTCAAACGCGATAATCCGCTTTGATACGCCTATCATATTCGCCGCCATTCCCACACAGCCGTCCTTGTGCGCGGCAAGCGTGTCCAAAAGGTCGCGCGCGGTCGGCAAATCCGCTTTTGTCGCGGGCTCGGACTTTATTTGCAGAAAAAACGCGTCCCGAACAATTTCCTTTACCATATCAACGCCTCGCTTTGCTTTCAATCTCAACCAGCTCAAACCGATATTTCTGCGGACAATCGGGGTATTTCTCCCTGTCAACTTCTTCCAGAAACATCTTGAGCGGTCTCACCCACAATGCGCCGTCCTCGTACAATTTGCGATAAATCACAACTTCCTCGCCCGTTTCCGAGTCAAAAGCAGTCGCTTCCGCCAAATAAAAATCGCCCTTGAAATGCCGATAAACGCGCCCTACTTTGATTTCACGCATAGTCTTCCTCTTTTCCATATTTTTACATAAAACTTCCCTACTTTTATTTATTATACAAGCTTTTCAAGGCTTTGTCAAGAAAAATGCACATACCGCAGATTAAAATATAAATATTTTGCACAAAAATTTTAAAAAAGCGTTGACAAAAAATGTTGAAAATAGTATAATTATATGTGAAGAATATTACTCATAAGGAGAATTATTTTCTATGGATATGAACAATATCAAATTGCTTGACGTTATCGACAGGCACACCCTTCAGTCGCTTCAGGACGCGTTTTCCGATGCAACGGGAATGGCTGCTCTTGCCACGGACGACACGGGCGCTGTTACCAACGGAAGTAACTTCACGGATTTCTGTATGAATTTGACCAGAAAATCTCACGTTGGCTGCGAGCGCTGCAACAAGTGCGATTTACAGGGCGGCGAGCAGGCTTCCAAGACGGGACGTCCCGCGGTTTATTACTGCCACGGCGGTCTGATGGACTTTGCCGCGCCGATTATGCTCAACGGAAAGCACATCGGCACGCTTGTAGGCGGACAGGTTCTCCCCGAGGAACCCGATGAGGAGAAATTCCGCAAAATCGCAGTTGAACTCAATATCGACCCCGACAAGTACATAGAGGCTCTCCGCAAGGTCAAGGTTGTTCCGAAAGCTCAAATCGAGTCGGCGGCTCATCTGCTTTATCAGATGGCAAACGCGCTTTCCGAGGCGGGTTATCAGAAATTGCTTGTTCTGGAGAAGAGCGAAACAGACGAGCAGGTTCTCGTAAACGTAAACTCGGAATTCTCCAAAATCCACAGCGAAATGGAATCAACCGCCGAAGCGGTCAAGGCGCTCTCCGAGAATTTTGATATGATTAAAACTGCGGTTGCGGCTTCGGAAAAGGCTGTTGTCAATACCGACGGCATCGTAAAGGCAATCGAAAGCGCGTCCACAAACCTCACGCTGCTCGGCTTCAACGCTTCAATCGAGGCAAAGAGAGCGGGCGCTGCGGGCGTTGGATTTAACGTAATTGCAACCGAGGTTCGTTCGCTTGCCAACAAGAATACCAAAAATGCAAACGAAATCAGCGATATGCTCCTTGCAATCAAGAAGTCGATGCCCGAAATCAACACCCAAATCAAGACACTGTACTCAAACATCGAAAAGAACGCCGAGAACATCAACCATCTCAAC
>CAMEQX010000188.1 GCA_945933905.1 uncultured Clostridia bacterium | reverse complement strand
TACGATAAATACAAGGAGATTATCGAGCGGCTTTATCCGAAAATCAAGGACGCGCGTTATCTTGAACAACCCTTGCCCGAAATCGCCACAAGACTTGCGCGAATAAGACAGGAGCAGGGAAAAACGGACGAAGCGATTTCGCTGTATCTGCAAGCGAGAGGTTTTCTCGCGCAGAGGATAAAGTACAACCCGTTTTTCGGAAATCTAAATATGATGATGTGGCTTATTGATGATTTTTATAAGCTGGTTGAGTTCGACAGGGACGATTTTGACCTGTTTGACCTGTTTTGGTTGTTTAAGACGCCGAACAAAGTGACGTTTTATTTCGATGAGAAAATGTTCACGGCAGAGAGCGTTGAAACGGACGAGGGAGTTGCGGTTTGCTTAAACGGAAAGTGGTTCAGAAATCGTGAGGATTTTTTCGCAAAAGCTGAGATTAACGGAATGCTTCTCACGGAAATTCAGTTTGATTTGTACGGTTTCAGAGTGGAGTGAAAATGGAGATTGTCAGAATATCAAACGGCGATTATTATGAATACGAAGCGCTTTTGCTAAAACGCGACAGCCTTGAACGCGAAGCGGGGCTGTATATGGACGAGTACATACGCGTGTTCGGGGAAATTCTCACGGAGCGGTTTCGGAAATATATCCGCTGTATCGAGCTTAAAAAGAAAATCGCCTATTGTCAGGCGGCAATAAATCGCGGTGAAACAATCTCGGAAGACGAGCTTAACGGTTATATTTCGGCGCAAATGGAGGCTTATTACAAGCAGCTCTCTCAAATGATTGAGGACAACGAGAATTGCCGTAAAGCAAAATCCGTGCCCGAAATCGACATCAGAAAAATCAAGAAAATCTACCGAAATCTTGCAAAACAGCTGCACCCCGATATAAGCCCACTTACTGCTGAACACCCTGAATTGCTTGAATTATGGAACAGAGCGGTGACTGCTTATAAGTGCAATTCGCTGAAGGAAATCGAAGAGGTTGAGGTTTTGGTGAACGCGTTTCTGGAGAAAAACGGTATTGACCACGCTGTTTTGGCAATCCCGAAAATTTCCGATAAAATCGAAAAAATAAAAGCGGAGATTGAACGCATCACCTCAACCGACCCTTATCAATACAAGTATTTGCTGGAAGATGACGAGCTTGTTGAGGAGCAAAAAGAAGAAATCCGTGAAAGCATTGAAGAAATGACCGAGTATATATATCAGCTTGAAACGGCTTTGGAAGAGCTTTTGTGAGGTGAGCAGCGTGTCCGATAATCAGATAGTTTTGAGCAAGGAAAATGTTGTGGCGCTGTCGGCAAACGGCGGCATAACCGAGATGATAAAGCCGCTTATGCAGGAGATTTTCCTGATTTCAACCTTTGTCGCGGGAACAACTTACATCAAGGATAAGTCGGTTTTCGATGAAATCAAGGTTGGCGATAAGCTGAATTTGGTTCGCGAGCCGGAAAATAAATATGATGAATTCGCGATTGCTGTTTTCACGCAGTCGGGCAAAAAACTCGGCTTTCTTCCCGAAAAGGACAACCCGATTCTTGCGCGTTTGCTTGACGCGGGGAAACGGCTCACAGCAACGGTTGAGGAGCTTTCGGTGAAAGGGAATTACGTCAACATTCGGATAAAAATTTCGCTTGTGGATTTTTGAGGACAACTATGGAAGATTTGCAGAAACTTATTCTCGAGGAAGGCTTTGAGGAAGTGATTGACAGCGCGTATGACCTTGTTGATAATACAAGATACAGTGAGGCTGTCGAGTGTTTCCGCGCTTTGCTTGAATACAGCAAAACAGCCTTTGTTTTGGACGAGGAGATTTCGGATATTCTCGAAGAGCTTGCAAATTGTCTGCGGATTGTCGGAAAACGCACCGAAGCGCTTGAAATTTACGACAGGCTGATTGCACGCAATGGGATTAGCCCCGATTATTTGTTTGTCAAGTCGGAGCTGTATCAAGGTCTTTCGCAGTTTTAGAAAGCGGCTGAATTAAGGCAGCAGGCGTTTGATATGATAATCGAAAAGTACGGCGAAAACAGCATAAAATCGGCAAGAGCGATGATTGGAATTGCCGAGAATATGCTGAATTTTTCGCAGTATGACGAGGCGGAAGAACTGTATTTTGAGGCTTTGCGGATTTACCGTGAAAAAGACGCGCGCGACTTCGATACAGCAAGACTGCTCCAAAATATAGGGCGTTTATATGAGGAGAAGGTTGATGACGAAAAAGCATTGCAGTTTTACGAGGACGCGCTTTCGCTGATGAAAAAAGAGCGTGCCGAGGACAACATAGACGTGCTTTCCATAAGGAACGACATTGCAGGCGTGCTTAAGGATATGGGGAATTTTCGTGCGGCGGCGCGTGTTTACGAGGAACTTTTGCAGGACTGCTATGACAAATTCGGCGAGAACAGCTACAACACCTACATTTGCGAGGGAAATCTGGCTGAACTTTACAGCATAATGAAGGAGTTTGACAAGGCGCATAAACTGCGGCAAAGGGCAATGGACGGCTTTTTCAGAGATGACGGCGAGCAAAGCCGTGATTATCAACGCCAGCGGGCAAATTTCGCGTCAGACCTTGCCGAACAGGGCAAATTCGAGGAGTCTGCCGCCGCTTTTGAGGAAGTTTACGCTCTGTACAAAAAGTATCTCGGAGAGCATAATTCAAAGACTGTTGACGTGCAAAGAGTTCTTGCTTCGCAGTATAAAAATGCGGGAAATATAGCCAAAGCTGTTGAAATGTACGAAAAGGTTGTCGCGGAATATGATAATATTGAAAATGAAGAATACTGCGAGTGCCTTACGAAAATCGGTCTTGCGAAATGCTATGTCTTGACGCTTGATTTTGATAAAGCAGAACTGTTAATTGAGCGGGTAAAAGAGCTTTGGGGAAAATTCAACCGACAAAATAATTATATTGAGATTATCTTGAGATTGATTGAGGCGTATATTTTGCTGGAGAAAAAGTCTTTCGGTGAAGCCGAGCAAAAAGCAGAGCTTGCGTTTGAACTTGTGGAAGAAATTATTTGTGTTAAGAGAGAATGTGCAGAAATTCTGGCTGAATGCGGACAGTTCGAAAAAGCAGAAAAAATGCTGATGAGAACGCTGAATTCCGTTCCCGAAACCGAGTATAATTCGTGCGAAATCACGAGAATTCTTTGTCGGCTTGCCGAAATAAAATCCGAGCAGGGCGACACGGAACAAGCGCATTTCTTTGCCGAAAAAGCGCGGGAGCGTTTGCCCGAAAAACACACGATAAGGGAAGAATTTGCGCTGAGTTATATGGAAATGATTTTGGCTAAACATCGCGGGGATTTGAGCATATTTGAGGCTGAAAAAGAGCGCGTGCGGCGAATAGCGAACGATTGCTTTGTGGGAAACAAGAGGCTTGCGAGGAAGCTTGATTTGATGTAATTTTTTGAACAACACGAGTGCATACACTGGAGGGATGCGGCGTAATGTCACGCTGGATTTGGTGAGATTACAAAACAGAATTATCGGGAAGAACATTACGAATGGCTTATGGTACGAGGTTTATGAGGAAGATATGGAAATCGGAGTGAATGCGTAAGGCTTTGAAGGAGGCGTGTGGACTATGACAAGGCTTTGTAACTATACCGAATATGGTTCTTCCAACGGTATTTCTATGAGAGAACATTTTGAAAACCAACCTTACAACGGTAAGGATAAGATAGTTGCTTATCTGAGAAGTAAAGGTAAATCAACGATGGTTCAGATGAAAGTCGCTGAAGATAGGCTGACAGGCGAGCGAATAAAAGGTATGTTCAGCCTTGAGCTTCTCACCGACGGCAAATTCTCGTGGTGGAGTGACCTCGCATATCACGTTGAAAAATACAATCTTAGGCTTCCGAAAGAGTTTGAGGATTATGTTTTGAATTATTGTGACAAAGTGGTTTTATCTTGAAAAAGTTGAGCGCTTACAGCTATGTAGGCGCTTTTTCTATACCAAAAAACCGCGGTCACGCCAACGAACCGCGGCTGTCTTTTCAAGGCTCGTGGTCTTCTCCTTTCACCACGGGCAATTCGGCGGTGTAGTAAGACAAAAGGACGGAAACAACCGCTCTTGCGGGTGCAAATCCCGCCACCGCCTCATATTTTCGCGCCGTAATGGGCGCATTTTTTATGCCTTGAACAGGCGCTT
>CAMEQX010000187.1 GCA_945933905.1 uncultured Clostridia bacterium | reverse complement strand
ATGGGGATATGTATTCTTCTTAAACTTCCGTTTGTCATTACACTTGTTGCAGAGATTGTTGTTGAGCTGATTGCGATTTTGGTTTATTTTGTTTCGCCGTTCAGAAAAAAGAGCAGTAAGTCGGTTGTTGAGAAATATGTGGTGCAGTTGGACAAATTTAAGAGAGTTATTTCTGAAATAGTCAGCGGAATAGAAGAACAATAAGTTCCCGAAACAAACAACGCTTGACAGAACAATCCCCCTGCTGATTTATCAGGGGGAATTGTTTTTGAAGAAAGTCTTGAAGTTTGAAAAGGCTCTCTTGCTTGTTTTAATAACCAAGTATGCTTAAAAAGTGAAGTTTTATGAAAGGACGCTTTTTGATGAACAAGGTATTTATAAGTTACAGCTCAAAGGAATACGAAATCGCAGACAGCTTTCGCAAGGCCTTTACTGAGCGTGGAATAAAGTGTTGGATGGCACCTGAGTCAATTCCGATAGGCTCAAACTATGCTGTGGAAATTCCTAAGGCTATTGAGAATGCGGACATATTTGTACTCATTCTTTCGGAAAATTCCCAGAATTCTGTGTGGGTGAGGAAGGAAATTGACCTTGCGGTTAATCTTAACAAGTTAATTTTCCCAATAAAGACAGGAAATTATAAACTCATTTCACCATTCAATTTTTATCTGACAGATGTACAGATGATGCAAGCAAGCGATGACACGGAGATAATCGCGGAAAAGCTCAGTAGTATTATAAATTCTCCTTCCAATGTCAACAATGAATTTGATGAAATCAGTCTTAATGACAACGAAGGCGAAGAACTCGTTGATTTGTGTGAAGACAGCGATAATGACACTGACAATTTAACGGCAGATTGGTTCGTTGAAGATTGTCAAGCTGATATAAACGTTGTATCAGACGGAGAATCATACAGCAACAGTCTTGATGATTTGCGTGACGCACTTAATTCCGGTAAGAATGTTGTAGTAGAGATTGATCTGGATAAATGCCGCGGACAAAATACGGATAATGTATTTTCGCCTGCAGATGACACAAGCTGCGAGGTTAGGGTTGTTGGTCTGGATGAATCTGATTCTGAAAGTCCGATGGTAATTATCAATGACATAAGCTCGCCGAACAGCAGTGATGAAAATATTCCCATTGATGTGTTTTTGGATGCCTGGGACGAATGCAACAATAGAATGATTGTATCGGGTTAATGTTATGATGTAATAAAACGTATAATTATAGGAATACTTTGTGAAAACCTTTCTTTCATCGACAAAAGGGAAAATCATCGCGGGAGCGGTTACACTTATTTTATAATTGCTGCTGTGGTTGTGACAGTTGTTCTTCTGAACACGGGTTATCGCAACATTCGTATTGATGATTTGTACGGAACGTCAAAAGTGACTTCGGTAACGGGCGTTATTGACGCATTCAGGGTATAGAATTTGATAAGCGGTGATACAGTTGAGGTTTTCGAGAATTATTTCCTCACTCCTGCTCTTGACTTGGACAAGCACATTATCGCAAAAGAGCTGACGATATTTAGCCTTGAGGCTTTCGCTGCTGCGGGAAAAGATACTGGGACAATCATTCATCTAGAAAAAGGCAGCATTTCAAATCGACAATATACTTTTGCCGTCCGAGAGCTATGTTGTGGAGAGCCCGAATTCTTCGATGTCGGTTCGCGGCACGATTTTCACGTTGAACGTATTCTTCGATAACGCAGGACTTTGCCATAGCGTGGTTGATGTTGAGCAGGTGTTGTGGAGTTCTCCGAAAATGGCACGGGTAATGACGAAGTTAAGACGCTTAATGCGTGGGATAAGGCTGAGGTCATTTCTCGCGTTGATGATAATAACAACGAAAAACCGAGCGTAAACAGCGGCGGCAATTCCGGCGGCAATAATTAAAGTGGTAACGTAACCTATTCACCTGTGAGCACTTTTGAATATAGGGATTTGGGCAAAGAAATTGAAATAACAAAATACATAGGCAATGATGAAGTTGTAAGTATTCCTTCGGGAATCGACGGAAAAAGGTTTTAAAAATAGGGAAATATGCATTTTCCGGCAAAAAAGAAGTTACAAGTGTTAATATTCCGAACAGTGTTAAAACAATTGAAAATCATGCTTTTTTAATTGCCAAGGACTTACAAGCATATAAATTCCTAACAGCGTTACCGAAATAGGTGATGGTGTATTTCAAGGTTGCACCGTAACAGTCACCTACAAAGGCAAAACCTACACTAAAGACAATTACATGGACCTGTACACAGAATAACCGGTAAAAATATCAGCCCGAGCGCTTGCACGTTCGGGCTTTTTGTACCTTTAGCGGACAAAATATGATGTACTTTCTGTGTTGAATAAGCTGATTTACGGTATCCGCCAACTAATCCCACGGCTATACAAATAACCCGAAAAGTGCTACAATAACCATAAAGTGCAACGAAGTCCCAGAAAGTCCCGGGACTTGGTTGAACAAGATGGGAGTTGATTGAACTGAACAGGATAAGTGAAGCAAAAAAGCGGGTAAGACTAGAGGCGTGGACGGAGATGTACCGAGAATATCTTGGAAGCGGAAAGACAATCAAAGCGTGGTGCGAGGAAAACGGAATAGCCAGAACGACCTTCCACAACAGACTCAGACAGATACGCGAAGCGGCGCTTGAACCAAAACAGGAGATAGTTCCGGTAAGCGCGTGCGTTGAAGAAACGCACACCCCTACTGCCAACACAGGAGCAATCCGAATTACCGGGCGCGGAATAGCCGCAGAGCTACCGATGGATATCTCACCGGGCCTGTTGACGGCACTTCTGAAAGGGCTGTCGTCATGCTGAAAGAAGCGAGATTTGAACAGGTGTATATCGTCTGTGGATACACGGATATGCGACGTTCAATCGACGGTTTATCGGCAATTTTAAAGCAGAATTTCGGCTTGGAGCCATGCTCGGGCAGCCTGTTTCTGTTCTGTGGAAAACGGCGGGACAGAATGAAAGCGCTGCTGTGGGAGGGCGACGGATTTTTGCTGATGTACAAGCGTTTGGACAACGGAAGTTTTCAGTGGCCGAGGAACGGTGCAGAGGCAAAACTACTGACTCATGAGCAGTATATCTGGCTGCTGCAGGGGCTTTCAATTGAGCAGCCGAAAGCAATTAAACAAGCGCCGAAAAGAGATGTAATATAGCACAAAAACGAGGTTGAAAACGCCCTCGTTTTCTCTATGTAAAAATGCCGAAAAAGCTGGACATAATGCGGTTTTTATGGTATAATAGAGGTAAGAAAAAACGTAGAAATGAGGTGCTTCAAATGACAGAAAAATTACCGAATAATCTTGAAGAAGCACTCGAATTTATTAAGATATTACACGCAAAAAATTCTGAATTGCAAGCTGAAAATAATCAACTTCAAAATGAAAATACTAACCTGAAAGATACCGTCAACAAGCAGAACATAATGCTCTCCAAACTCAACGAAATGTTGGTTAAAAACAGAAAAGCGATGTTCGGAAAGTCAAGCGAGCAGCTCGGTAATATCGAGGGTTCGGAGCAACTTTCGCTGTTTAACGAAGCTGAGCAAGAGTACTCGGCAAGCGCCGCAGAGCCTACCGTTGAAACGGTAATGGTCAAGTCGCACCCAAGGAAGAAAAGACTTTCCCGAGAGGAACTTCCCGAGAGCGTTGAGCGCAAAAAAGTTGTCATTGATCTTGACGACAAAAAGTGCCCGGAATGCGGCGAGGAAATGGTCTGCATCGGCGAAGAATTTGTCCGCAGCGAGCTGAATATTATCCCCGCGCAGATTTCTGTGATCGACTATTACCAAAAGAAATACAAGTGCAAGTCCTGCGAGGAGAAAGACCCGGAAATTAGCATTGTAAAGCCAAATTTGCCTGTTCCGGTAATCAAGAAAAGTATGGCAAGCGCGGGCACGATTGCCTATGTTATTCAGCAAAAATACCAGCTCGGCACACCGCTTTACAGGCAGGAACAGTACTGGAAAGCGCAAGGAATCGAGCTTAATCGAACAACGCTTGCAAACTGGATAATCCGCAGTTCAAAGTGGATTACAAAGCTGTGGGAACGTATGCTGAACGTGCTTTTAAACGAGGACATAATTCACGCCGATGAAACGGTGCTGCGGGTTCTGAAGCGTGACGGCAAGCAGGTTGATGGGCAGTCGCGCTGCTGGGTGTTCTGTTC
>CAMEQX010000186.1 GCA_945933905.1 uncultured Clostridia bacterium | reverse complement strand
ATTCCGAGAATTTTCGTCTTTTCGGGCTCGGTGTACGCGAAATAGGTCTTGTCATTCGTGCTGATTTCGTACAGCGGCGACTCCGCGATATACACCTTTCCTTCTTGAATAAGCGTCGGGCAAAGCTCCTCAATCATCGTCAAAATCAGCGTTCTAATCTGAAATCCGTCAACGTCCGCATCGGTGCAGATAACAACCTTGCTCCAGCGCAGATTGTCGATATTAAACGAGTTGAGCTTCTTGTTCGCCTTTGACTTCACCTCAACTCCGCAGCCCAGCACCTTTATCAGATTTGTGATGATTTCACTCTTGAAAATCTTGTCGTCGCTTGCTTTGAGGCAGTTCAGGATTTTACCGCGAACGGGAATTACCGCCTGAAACTCCGCGTCGCGCGCAAGCTTAACCGAACCGAGCGCCGAATCGCCCTCGACGATATAAACCTCGCGCTTGGAAACGTCGCGGCTGCGGCAATCGACAAACTTGTCTATGCGGTTGGTGATGTCGATTTTCTGCGTGAGGCTCGCAATCGATGATGTACGCACCTTTTCCGCGTTCTCGCGCGAACGCTTGTTTATAAGAACACGCTCTGCGATTTTCAGCGCCTCGTCGGGATTTTCAAGGAAATACACCTCAAGATTATGCTTGAGCCAATCGGTCATCGCTTCCTTGATAAAGACGTTGGTGACCGCCTTTTTCGTTTGGTTGGCGTAGGCAGCCTGCGTGGAAAAATTCGAGCTGATAAACACAAGACAGTCCGAAACGTCCTCCCATTTTATCGCTTTTTCGCCTTTGTTATACTTGTTGTTGTTTTTGAGATAAGCGTCAATCTGCGACAAAAACGCCCTTTTCAGCGCTTCCTCGGGAGAACCGCCGTGCTCCAGCCAGCTTGAGTTATGATAATGCTCGATAAGGTGAACTTCCTTTGAAAACGCAAAGGCAACGTTCATTTTGAGCTTGTATTCTTCCTTGTCCTCACGGTCTTTGCCGCGGCGCTCTGCCTGCCAGAACTGCGGCGTTGTGACGGACATTTCGCCGAGAATTTCCGTGAGATAATCGGAAATTCCGTTCTTGTAGAAGAACGTTTTCTCGTCAAGCGTTCCGTCCTCGTTTTCGGCAATTCGCAAAAACTCCACTCCGCCGTTTACGATAGACTGTCTGCGAAGCATATCGTCAAGGCTTTCCAAGCCGATATCTATTTCCGTGAAAACGTCCAAATCTGGACGCCAATGAATTTTCGTTCCTGTTTCGGTTGTTTTGTTTCGTGTAAAACCGCGCTCATCGGCAGTGACGTTAAAGCCCTTTTCAAAGCGCAAATTGTATTTCCACTCGCCGTTTTTGCTCTCGACCTCCATATACTCGGAGGCAAACTGCGTGGCGCAAAGTCCCAGACCGTTCAAGCCGAGCGCGTAGGAATAATTCTCACCCGTGTTGTTGTCGTATTTGCCGCCCGCATAAAGCGTACAAAACGCAAGCTCCCAGTTATATTTGTCCTCGCTTTTGTTGAAATCAATCGGAATACCGCGCCCAAAGTCCTCGACAGTAATGGACTTGTCCGCGTGAAGCGTGATAATAATGCGGTTTCCGTAGCCCTCGCGCGCCTCGTCAATCGAGTTTGAGATAATCTCAAAAACCGAATGCCGACAGCCCTGAACATCGTCCGAGCCGAAGATAACCGCCGGACGCAGACGGACTTGGTCGGGGCCCTTAAGCGACTTTAAATCAGAATATTTTGACTGTTTTGCCATTTTGGTTCACTCCCATATACAGATACATTATGATTATACCACATATAGACAAAAAAATCAAGTACTTACCCAAAATTTAGTGAAAAAAGCCGTATTATAAAAACACGGCTTTTTGAAAATATTCAACAAATCAGCTGAAAAGCGCCTCGGTGAGCCAGATATGCGCTGCGTCAAGCGCCTCGTAAAATCCAACGAAATTACCCTTCTTCGCCTTGGTAACATCGGCTGTGTTCTTGGTCGGAACAAGCTGCACCATAATCTTATCGGGCACGTCAAGGTCTGCGATTTTCTTCGTGTCCTTGATGGTCAGCTTTGCAGCAAAATCATCGCCGCCGCTGCCGTAAAAAATCGTGTTTCCGCTGCGGATTAAAGGAAATCCCCTGTAAAACATCAACTTATTCTCTGCCATTTTGTGTTCCTCCTGTATTAAATAATTTACTTACCAAACAATATTTACGTCCTCGCCGTTTTTCAGCTTTTGAACGTTCTCGAGAAGCCGCTCCGTGTAAACCGAGCGCACCTTGAAAATCGGCTTTCCATCAAGCGCGACGATGTTTTTTCGCTCGCCGCCGTAAAACCGAAGCGTGTTTTCTTTCGCGCCGTAGAGCTTCGCGTAATCATCGGTGTAGGTGAATTTCACGGAAACTGCGGGTTCACCGACAATCTCTCCCGTGTAAACCTCCTCGCCGATTGAACCGACAAGCTGCTCGAAAAATTTGCGGAAATTCTCGACGTCAACCGACTTTTCTCCGAGCGAAAACGTTTTGCTTTCCGCGTTGATTGAAAACGCGTAAACCTCGCCCGAAGCGCTTATTTCAACGCTTTCGCAGCCGTATATATACGGCGAAAGCGGTCTTGCCGAAACGTAATCGGCGGGGTTGAAATCGTACCACGGAGCCGCCTGCGTTGAAATCACGAAAATCCCCGGAACTCCCGCAAGCGCCGCGTAATATCCCGTCACCTCGTAAAGCTGCGGCGTGTCGGCGGTGCTTTCCGATACAACCTGCTTTGCCTTGTCGCCGAGCAAAAGCGTGCGTTCCTCGCCGCCGTAGCTGAACTTCACCGTGCAAAACGGCTCGTCAAGCCCGCACTTCGCGCTCGCCTCAAGATACGCGCAATCCTTCATCGTCAAGCCGCAAACGCCGCCGACAAGCGTGCCGCCCTTCGACACGTTAATTTCCGCGTTGTAGGGTGAGGTGAAGCGGTGCGTGTTCAGCGTTGACACAACGTAATTTTCGTCATCGCGCGCCGCCGCAAGCTCCGACATATAGCGGATTTCGACAGGTTCTTCCAAATCCTTGCGCGATATCGTGATATAATCGACCTGTTCATCATCGCCGAGCGCCTTTGTTATCAGCAAATTCGCGAAATCCTTGATATCCTTAAACGCGCCCGAAACACCGTTCGTGTAGGCAAGCATCACCCTGTTCCCCTCACGGAAATAAACCGTTGAGGTATTCGCGGGGTTTTCGATACCGAAGAAAAGCTCGGTTTTCGTGCCGTCATCAAAGGTCACCGAAACCGCTGCCCGCGGCGACTGCAAGCCGTATTTCTCCAAGTCCTCGGCGTTCTCCTCGACAACGCTTTTCGCGGAAAGCGCCGCAAAGCCGCTGATAAAGCTGCGAACCGCGCTGTCGCTCTGACCTACGCCGAGCAGCTCGTCGCTCGTCCAGTAGTATGACGCGGAAACCGTTCCGTCCTCGCTTGCCGAGCCGCGCGTTTTTCGGGTGAACGTGAAGCTGCCGTGCTCGTTTTTCACAGAAATCGCGAGAACATTGTCCGCGGATTTGCTTGTAATCTGAACCTCCTGAGACTGCGAAACCGAGGTTTCCGAGGAGCTTTTGCGTTCATTTTTCGGCGCTGTCAGCAGCAAAATCACCGCCGCAATCGCAAGCACCAAGCAAGCTCCGCCCGCTATCAGCGCGTTTTTCGCGGTTTTGCTCATTATCTGCGCCTCCTACGAACCCAAACCACAATTCCCAGCACCACAACCGCTGTCGGAATAACCGCGCAAAGTATTATCACAAGCGTGTTCGCGGTCGATTCCGTCATCTCAAATCTGATATCCGAAATCGCTTTCGGGCTTATCGTAATGCCCTTTTCCTTGCCCGAAACGCTGTCGAAAATGTCGAGGAAGAAATCGGTGTTGCTTGCGTTTCCGTAGGCGAAGAAATAGCTGCCGGAGAGCTGGTCCGAGCCTATCGCGCAAACTCTGCTCGCGGTGCCGTCGGAAGCGGTTTTCGTGGACATAACAACGTCGTTGAAGACGCCTGTTTCGGCGGCGCTGAAATCAAAATCCTTATCAGCGTCAAGCGGGAACAAAAACGCGTTCGAGTAGGTTTTCATCAGCACCTCAAGCGTGTTCTGAGACCGCTCCAGCGCATACACGGGACGCAAATCCGCGCCCATTGTATAGCCCTCGTATTCGCCGGTGTAATTCGACTCGACCGTCTGCTGTAAATGCGCGTAAGCCGT
>CAMEQX010000185.1 GCA_945933905.1 uncultured Clostridia bacterium | reverse complement strand
CCGGCTTTCCGTAGCGCAGATTGTCCATAACCGTTCCCGTGAACAGATTTACGTCCTGTAAAACCACTCCCAGCGACCGCCGCAAATCCGCTTTCTTGATTTTGTTGATGTTTATTCCGTCATAGCGGATTTTTCCGTCGTCGATGTCGTAGAAACGGTTGATGAGGTTTGTAATCGTGGTTTTTCCCGCGCCCGTTGCCCCGACAAACGCGATTTTCTGTCCCGGCTCGGCGTAGATATCAATATTGTGCAAAACCGTTTTCTCCGGCACATAACCGAAATCCACATCGTCAAGAACCACATTTCCCTTGAGCTCGGTATAAGTGAGCGTGCCGTCGGAATGCGGGTGCTTCCAAGCCCAGAGATGCGTGCGCTCGGTGGTTTCGGTGAGGTTTCCGTTCTCGTCATATTTCGCGTTGACGAGAGTTACATAGCCGTCGTCGGTTTCGCTCTGTTCATCAAGCAGATTGAAAATTCTCCCCGCGCCCGCCATTGCCATAACAACGGAGTTGAGCTGCTGCGAAACCTGTCCGATAGGACCGATAAAGCTTCGCGAGAGCTGCAAAAACGAAGCGATTGAGCCCAGCGTAAGCACTCCCACGGAGAAGCACGCAACGTTTGTCGCGCCGTTTATCGCGAGAAATCCGCCGAAAATCGCCAAGATAACGTACAGCAGATAGCCCATACAGTTGTTTATCGGCATCAGCACGTTCGCGAAAGCGTTTGCCTTGCAGACGTTCTCGGAGAGCTCGATATTGCGCTCGTCAAACTGCTCCTTTGCCTTTTCCTCGCGGCAGAACAGCTTGATTACGCGCTGTCCGTTAATCATTTCCTCGACATAGCCGTTGAGGTTTGCCATAGATTTTTGCTGACGAACGAAGAATGTGCCCGATTTGCCAGCAACCTTCGCCGTGATGAACATAATCAGCGCCAGCATCACCACAACCGCAAGCGTCAGCCAAAGCGACAGGCTCAGCATCGAGCAGAAAACCGCGATTACGGTAATTCCCGAGGAGAGAAAAGACGGGAGCGACTGCGAGAGCATCTGCTGCATAGCGTCCGCGTCGTTGGTGTAAAAGCTCATTACTTCGCCGTGGGTGTGGGTGTCGAAGTATTTTATCGGGAGCGTCTGCATATGCGAGAACATTTTATCGCGGACGGTTTTCAGCACGCCCTGCGAAACGGTCGCCATAACCCTCGCCTGAACCAGCGAGCAAACCGCGCCCAGCAAAAACAGGATTCCCATTAAAATAAGCGTGCGGATAAGCCCCGAGAAGTCGGCTTCCGCGCCGTTTGTGGTCGCCTCGACAATCGGCATAATGTTGTCATCAATAAGCGTTTTGATGAAGAGCGATGAAGAAACGCTTGCAACCGCAGTCACGATAATGCAAACGGCAACCAAAATCAAATGCTTGCGAAACGGCTTCATAAAGCCGAACAGCCTTTTTATAACCTTCGCGTCAAATTTTGCTGGAACGCGCGCGCCCTTCGGCGGCCTTCCTCCGTGTCCCATAGGCATATTACTCATCTTCACTCGCCCCCTTTGTCTGACCGTCGTAAATTTCGCGGTAAATCGGGCTTCTCTCGTAAAGCTCATCGTGAGTTCCCATATCCGCGATTTTGCCGTTGTCCATTATGATGATTTTATCCGCCTCGCAAACCGAGGAAACGCGCTGCGCGATGATGATTTTCGTGGTATCGGGAATGTCCTCTTTGAAGGATTTTCTAATCATCGCGTCTGTTTTCGTATCGACAGCGGAGGTTGAGTCGTCAAGAATAAGGATTTTCGGCTTTTTGAGCAGCGCGCGCGCGATACACAAACGCTGCTTCTGACCGCCCGAAACGTTGGTTCCGCCCTGTTCTATATAGGTGTTGTACTTGTCGGGCATCGCCTGAATAAAATCGTCCGCGCAAGCTGATTTGCAGACCTGTTCAACTTCCTCGTCGGTTGCGTTTTCGTTGCCCCAGCGGATATTCTCGGCGATTGTTCCCGAGAACAAAACGTTCTTCTGAAGAACCATCGCGACATTGTTGCGAAGCGCCTCGAGATTATAGTCGCGGACGTTTTCCCCGCCGACAAAAACCTCGCCCTCAAGCGTGTCGTAAAGACGCGGAATCATCTGCACAAGCGTGGATTTTCAAGAACCCGTGCCGCCGATTATACCAACGGTTTCGCCGCTTTTTATGGTGAGGTTGATGTGGTCGAGAGCGTTGTTCTCGGCGGTTTTGAAGTACTTGAAGCAAACGTTCCTGAACTCAATCGAGCCGTCCTTGATTTCGGTGAGGTTGCGCTCGCCGTCGTTGATGTCGCTCTTTTCGTTCAAGACCTCGCAAACGCGGTCTGCGCTTGCTTTTGACATCGTGAGCATAACGAAAATCATCGGGAGCATCATAAGGCTCATCAGAATTTGCATTGAATAGGTGAACAGCTCCAGAAGGCTGCCCGTGGTAAGACCGAACTCGGCGTTGTTTCCGCTTGCGACAACAGCCTGCGCGCCAAGCCACGAAATCAGAATGATACAGGTATAAACCGAAACCTGCATCGCGGGCGCGTTAAACGCAACAGTTTTCTCCGCTTTCGAGAACAAACCGAAGATTTTCTGCGAGATTTTTCCAAACTTTTCCTTTTCGTGTTCCTCGCGGACAAAGCTCTTTACAACGCGAATTCCGCGAAGATTTTCCTCGACAACATTGTTTAAGTCGTCGTAAGTGGTGAAAACCTTTCTGAAAATCGGGAACGCGGTTTTGATGATAAGCGCGAGAATAATCGACAGAAACGGGATTACATAAATGAACGTCATCGCAAGCTCGCTGTCGGCTCTGAACGAGAAAATGCACGCGAAAATCAGCATCGCGGGCGCTCTGAAGACAATTCTCGTGAGCATCTGAAACGACATCTGAACGTTTGTGACGTCCGTTGTAAGACGCGTGACAAGGCTTGCGGGCGAGAATTTGTCGATGTTCGAGAAGCTGTAATTCTGGATATTGTAGAACATATCGTGGCGAACATTTCTCGAAAAACACGAAGAAGCGCGCGAAGCCGTATAGCCCGCCGTCACTCCGAAGAACATCGCCGCAAGCGTCTGCGCAATAAGAATAAGCCCGTATTTCACAACGGCGTCCATATTTCCCGGCGTAATTCCCTCGTCAATCAGCTTTGCCATAACCGTCGGGATTGACACCTCGATAAACGACTCAAGCAGCACAAAAATCGGCGTGATGATTGCGGGAATTTTTGCCTGCCGAATACATTTTGCCAAAGTTTTTATCATTATATATCTCCTCTCTGATGAATTTTTTCAACAGAATATGCGCAATTCAAATTATTCTGCATTCGCTGAATAAAGCTGCACAAAAGCGCGATTTCCTCGGACGAAAAGCCGCTTCTGAGCTTTTTGTCCATCTCCTCTCCCTCGCGGCGCATTTCCCTTCCGAGCTCGCGGGATTTCTCCGTGAGGACAAGCTTTTTGAGCCGCGCGTCGTGGGAAACGCTCTCGCGCTTGATAAGCTCCTTTTTCTCGAGAAGCGACAGCACCTTCGATACCGTCGAGCGCGTTATCCCGAAATTCTGCTCCAAGTCGCGCTGAAAGACATCTCGCCCCTCTTCCTCCGCCTCGAAAAGATAACCCATAATCCACTTGTTCGAGCAAGTGAGGTTGTCGAGCTCACGCATTATCGCGGAGTTGTGTTCGAGATACCGCCTTATCACGTTGTTCAGCTTGCGAAGCCTTATCCCCAAACCCGTGTTCTCCTCCAAAGCAGTCACCTCCGTTGTCAAAAATTGTTGGATATTCCACATTATAAGGCATATTTAATAATTTGTCAAGAGTTTTTTTGTAAAAATTTAACCAAAAATTTTTAGGCTGTTTGTAGCATTTGCCGATTGAGAGTGCAAAAAAACTATTGAAAAATTCGTAGAAATGTGCTATAATTAGATGTATTCTGTGAAAGGAGCAAAAAAATGTATAAGATTTTACGAAAAAAAGAACTCAATCCCACGGTAACGCTTATGGAAATTGACGCGCCGCTGGTTGCGAAAAAGGCTGAGCCGGGTCAGTTTATCATTCTGCGCGTTGATGAAAACGGCGAGAGAATTCCGCTTACTGTGGCGGATTATGACCGTGAAAAAGGCACGGTAACCATTATTTTCCAGATTGTCGGAGCAACAACCGAGCTGCTCAACCACAAAAACGAGGGCGAGTACATTCAGGATTTCGTAGG
>CAMEQX010000184.1 GCA_945933905.1 uncultured Clostridia bacterium | reverse complement strand
CGGGATTGTATGTGCGGTAACGAATGCCCATCGCAGAAACCATAACTGCGGTTATCAAAAACACCGCGACCAGCTGCACGAAGCATATCGCGTTCATCACGGGGTTCTTTTTGAGGTTTCGCAAAGCAGTTTTTATCAGCATTATCCCGCCTCCTTTTGCTGTTCACGAGAAAGCTCCCGACCTATTTGCCGAAGCAGCAAAATCCCCATAATCACCAACAGCGTCACCGCATAAACCGCGAAAATCACGAGATAAACCGCGGGTGTATAAGACCGCTCCATATACGCGAAAATCCCCGACAAGACGCCTTTCATAAACGGAATGTACGTCAGAATTCCAAGAGCGAAAACGGGTATGCAGATAAGGCAGCATTCCCCGATACAGACGGCACGAGCGCGCGCTGCCGTACAGCCGCAGATACGCATTATCGCGATAACGCGGCGGCGCTTTTCAAAGATAAAGTTGTACAAAAACGCAAAATTGATGACCGTGAGCGCGGCAATCAGCACGGAAATCGCGATAACGTTGTTGTAAATTCCGAGCTGTTCTTCATCGGGAAGGGGGAGCTCGGGGAAAATCATTTTGCCTCGCGCAAGCTTGCTTGCCGTTTGAACAAGCGTTTCGTAATCGCTGCGGGTGACGATATTCTCGAACACCAAAGTAAACGAGCCGACGGCAATATCCTCGGGTATCGACAAAAACGGCACAACCGCGCCCGCTGACGTGTGAGTGCCGATGATATCGAACGTCTGCCCGAAAATCAGCGCGGTGTTGTCGTCAACGATAAAATTCTTGTGTTCCTTTCGCCAAAACGCGCTCTCCATCGATTTTTTCGGCACCATAACCGTCCTTGTACCGTTAATCTCGTCCTCGTCCGTGAAATAACGCCCCGTGGCAATCATTCCGTTGTTTATCCACATATCCGCGATATAGGAAGACGTCCTGTATGCGCCGCTGCGAACGGTAAATCTTGACGCAACGAGCATACCCTCCTTGTACGAATTTACCGCGTTGTCGTATTCGTACCACGACGAGCAGAAAACCAGTTTCACATCATTCAGCAGCGCGTCGGGCAATTCGTCAAGATATGCTTTCAACTCGCCGCGCGAGAGGGTTTCTCCCTCGGCAATTCCAACGGGAATTTCCCTTACACTGCTGTCGCTTTCAACAAGCATCGTGGTGTAATTTTGATACAATCCATACGAAAAAAGCATCGTCCAAGCCGAGATAAACACGCAGACAATCATCACGGAAAAGATGAATTTTTCGTGTTTAATCAGCGTAAAAAAATTCTGAAAAACGTACCGCATAGCCTGTCCTTTCCGAAATTATTTGAGAATTTTCGCTCTCATAAATAACATCGAAAATTTTCGGGTTTTGTTATGGCAGTTTTTCAGAAAATTTTTATTCGCCCCAATATTTAGCGCTTCTCGCTAAATTCAGCAGCATATTTTTGGATATTTCGCCGTGAAGCTCGAAGATGTACTCGCCGTTGTCCCAAACGAGTGTTTTCATTGTGTGACCGTAGATGTCGTTGCCGTCACGCCACAAATAGCCCTTGTTCCCGTTAATGTCAACCTCCTCGAATTTGCGGTTTTCCGTGTCGGGATAATGCGCCGCGAACATCGCTTTTGTCTTTTGGTTGAAGGTGAGCCGCGTGTTGTCCGAACGGTTTATGTAAACGCGGTGAAGCCACTCCTCGCCCTCATCGCCGGCTCTTTCCAAAAACTTGAAATCCTCGGGGAGCTTCGTCAAATCATAGCGCTTTTCGATAACGCTCGGAGCGGTGGCGTCGTTTGTCGTGAACAGGTGAATTATTCCGTCGTTTACCGTGCCCGAAAATCCCGCAATCCTGAACACACTCACCGCGCCCGCAATCAGCGCCAAAAAGATAAGAAGCGCCACGACAAGCGTGCTTCGCTTAAGCGAGATTTTTCGCTTTACAAAGCGGTTTCCCGAGGGAATTTGTTCTGCTTCGGGAAACAGGATTTTCTGCATTTTCCTGCGGTGACGAAAAGAAAACTTGTGCTCGGGAGCGTCGTCAAAAACGTCGAATTCCCGCTCATAAGCCGCGTCGAAAATCTCCGACAATTCAAACTCGTTCAACTTAAACTCCCTCCCTTTCAAGCTCTTTTTGAAGCGTTTTCCGCGCCTGAAAAAGCCGCTGTCGGACAACATTTTCGGATATCGAAAGCGTCTGCGCGATTTCCGAAATCTCCATTTTCCGCACCGCTTTCATATACAAAACATCGCGCTGAAGCGGCGGTAAATCTGCGATAAGCTCCCGAAGCGTTTCCCGTTTGAACTGAAGCAAAAGCTGCTCCTCAGGGGGATTTTCGGCGTTGTCGTACAAAATCTCCTCGGACAGCTCGACCGTTTCGGATTTACGCGATTTTCTGTACATATCAACCGCAACATTCCTCACAACAACATTCGCGAAAGCCGCCTGCGCTTTTCCCGATAAACGAAAAAACCGCTCGGGCTTGTCGGCAATCCGCAAGAACGCTTCCATAACCGCGTCCTCGGCGGACTGCCTGTTGTTGAGCTTAGAAAAGGCAATCATATACAGCCTGCTCTTGTTTTTTTCGTAAAACTCGGCAAGCTCGCTGCGCTGTTTCTCCGTTTCCAGAACGGCAAGTGCCACAGAAATCATCTCAAAATCCCACTCGTTTTTTCTTTAAGTATAGCACGATTTTCCGCGAATTGCAAGAGGATTTTTCACAAAAAACGGCGGACTTTTCAGCCCGCCGTGCTTTTATCAAGCGTTTTTGTTGTGAGTTAATTGCAGCTGCGTTAAGTAAATTTTGGTTAGAGGAACGCTTGATTTTGCCGTGAATTTTGAGGAATTTAATTGAGCGTAATGCCGTAATTTTTCAGGATTGCCGCAAGCTCCTCTTTGGTGATATCATTCGGATTGCTGTCCGCGAGGGCAAGGTCATACTTATCCCAGCCCTTGCGGTAAAATTCCTTCTTGACAGGCTCGGGGATACCTTTGTAATCCAGCGTTCCCCAAGAATAAAGATACTCCATTTCATAGCCGCTCTCCGTCTGCTTTATCGCGCCGAGAACGTCCGCTTCCATCGTACCGCCGCCGCTGAAGAACCTGAAATAATAATACCTTTCATCGCCGTTTTGATACGGATTCAGCTCGAGCTTGTAACCGGTGTATTCAAGCGCTTTCATCGGGAAAACGCTGCTTTCCTCATACGTCGTGCCGTTTCTTTCAAAGACGTGAACTGCCGGAGAGCCGAACGTATTCACAACCAAAACCTCCGCCTCGCCGTCAAAATCAAGGTCGTAGCAAGCGTAGTTTTGCACATAATACTTTGCTTCATCAGCCGAAAGGGAGGTCTTTTCTATCAGGGAATTTCTGACGTTTTCGAGAATGGCGCTTATGTCGTCGCTTGTCTGGAATTCCGAGACTTCTTCGGAATTGTACGGCGCTGTTATCATCGAATAAGTTCCGTTGCCGTTGTCTTTCAAGCGAATTCCTCCCGAGCATCCCTCCTGAGTGAATTCTTCAAAAGAACGCGCAATCTCGCTGTCAAGCGCAAACCAATATTCATAGGTTCGTAAAGTGCCTTGTGAGCTGTCGTGCGAGGCGTTGAAAGCGTGGATTTTGTCATTCTCCAAAGGCGCAGACACTTCATCGGCGCCGTTTTGGTACGGCCACATAAGCCCGAAAGCTGCGGCGGGGCATTTTCTCAGGATTTCTTCCTTGGAAAGATTATCGCCGGAGAATGTCTGATATGTGCCGTCCTCGTTGATTACAAACGCGAAATTTTCAGCCTTTGCCGTGTCGAATTTTATCGAGAAAATGTTTACATTCGGGTTTTCCTTGTCGGAAACAGCGGAAAGCTTGCCGCCATTTACATACAATCTGACTTTCTCGGCGTTTACAGCAATGCTGATATCATCGGAAAGCTCGGGCTCAAAGCCGCTGTACATCTCATCCGCAGAAACCTCTGGACCGTTTTTGTAAAGCTTCACATCCGACATATCAAGCTTTTTGTCGCGCAGAACGTTATTGCCGAGATAATCTTTTTCGCGCACCCAAAGCTCATTGTTGTTAATATACAGAGAAAGAGTGTTGAAATAATCGCTTGTATGCAAAACGTAAAACCGCCTGTTTGCATAGTCGTAAATTCCGATAGATTCGGGCGCAAACGCCGAGCTCCACGAAGAGCTTGTCACAATTTCGCGCAGACCGTCACCGTTCAA
>CAMEQX010000183.1 GCA_945933905.1 uncultured Clostridia bacterium | reverse complement strand
AGACTTTCTCGAAGAATTGAGGATAATCACCGTTGACTGCTACCAGAACGGCGGGTGCGCGGGTTTTCACACAACACAGCTCGGCCGGTATTACAACCGGTATCGCTGGTATGATTTCAAGAAAACCGTTGTGTTCTCGATAGTGCTGCCGCTTGTTATCTCGGCAGTATCAGGAGCATTAACAGCGCTCCTAACCCTGCACCGATAAAGGACATAAGCGCTTTTGTGAGAACAGGGTGCGCTTCTGCACGGATAACCCACATAGGAATTAACCCGACGTTAATATCAACGTCGGGATATTTTCTGCGCATTTTTTCGAGCGTGCGCGTTCTTTTTTCAACGTTCATTTCAGCTCTCCTCGGGTTCATCATCAACAAGAACAAGTTCCGGAGGATTTTCAAGGTCAATGCCCTGAATATTGACAGCCGTCCATTCGCCTATATCGGAAGTTGTAGCCTCGGGATTGTTTTTGATGAATGCGATAAGCTCATCGAGCTTTTCGGGGCTGCTTCTTGCTTCAGCCATTACTCCGACAACGAAGTCCGAATAGCTGTCCGATACGCCCTTCAGCAGGATTTCCAGTTCTTCCATATTAACTCCATTTCCCTATAAAACGGTAATCGTCAAAACCGTTGTTTATAAACTTATAGGTATAAAAATTATTTTTCCAATATGAAAAGTGATAGCAAATACGTTTTCCGTCATATTTACGATAATTCGTGTTGATTTCGCTGACGATTTTCGCATATTCGCCTTTTTCAAGCTTTATAGTTTTGTCGGAATCATCGGATATAGCGCCGCCGCCCATCGGCACGCTCCCCGCAAATCTCCCTTTGCTGCCCTTGACCCAGTTCATCTTCTTCCGCAATTCCATTATACCGCGAACTTCATCGCTTGTCAAGCCCGAACCGTCCAAATTCGCCAGCGCGTTCATATTCGGCGTGTAAACCGTCTTTGTCTTGCTGTCGTACAAAACATCATTCAGCCCGAGGCGCATATACTCAAAGCCCAGCGGCTCTTTGTCCTCGGCATAGCGGACTTCATCGAGCTGTAGGAAGTTGTTGTACAAAGTGCCCCGATTCGTTTGAATTTAGGACAGCGTTGATCTTTCCGATGTAAAATGGAACAGGAGCGGCTACGAGCGCTCGGCTTTGTCAAAAGTTTACACCGGAAATGATATGCGAGTATTCCTGATACTAAAACTGCTTCGGAAATACGTCACGGATATTGAGTCGTTGAAGGGACTTGGTTTCTGTGTCAGCAAGGAGCACGCGGAATATATGTCCCGCAAATTCAACGAAGCCGGAATTGCTTCGGAATGCCTTACCCGTGAACTTCGCAAGGAGCTTTGTATTGATATTAAGCCGCTTCGAGAGTATTGCAGGAGCGTGTTCGGCGAGCTTTCGTTCGTGTTCATTGAGGCAGAAATAGTGTCCGGTGAACCGCAGCTTTCCGTGCACAAGGAAATGCGGTGGGTGCTGCCGGAAGAGCTTACCGCATTTGAGTGGTGTCCTGCGGATAAGGCTGTCGCAGAAGAGATTTCCAAAGAAAACGAGCATATTTCCTTATAATGTGGTGATACAACCGAAAACCATTTAGATGAATAATCGGAGCTTTTCGAGCGCTCTTTTCTCAATTCTCCTAGACGCCCACATTCGACGTAATTATTCACATTTTTACATATTTCGACAATTTGTATGGGATTAGCAATAACATCGCTGAGGAAACAATAAAAGCGCGAAAAAGATAAGCGGTCCACTGAATTTTTTTGCATATATGACACTGTTTTTTCAATACACCGCTTGGCTTATTTCCTGCCGGGTATAAAGTAGATTTGATAGATAAAGTGTAACAACCCCCGAAATTACCGCACAGATATTCCAATCATAACAGTCTCATCATCGTTCTGCTGCTTATTGTTGCGTGTGGTTCATATGTATTGCACCAAGACGTACACCTATCAATAAACGCCTTGAATTGCCCGGGAACATCAGCCCAATAGGAAGGCGCTGCTGATATTATTATATCTGCCCTTTCATACAGATGACCTTTTAGCCGGATTGCCTGCGGGGCACCAAGCCAAAATCCGATTTGGTTGTGTTTGGGTAATCCCAGCGATACATTTTTCGGGCTTTAGCAGTCCTTTCATTTTAACGCTTTATTTCAAGCGTTGTATTGTTAAAATCCAGCATTCGCATATAATTCGCGCTGTCCGTGAGCTTGAGCATAACCTCGATTTCTCCGAATTGATAACCTTCGTTATCGCTGCTGTAATCGGTGGGATTGAACGGCGCTCCGTTGTCGCGAAACCGCAGCAGAGCCGCTTCGTCCGTAAAGCACAGCATTATATCTATGCTCTTGACGGATTTCCCGCCGTGCTTTATCGTGTTGACTGTCATCTCCTCCGCGGCAACCGCAAGGCGATTTGCACGGCGCGCGTCGAGTTTTCCCTCGCAGAAACGGCTTATTTCCCAAGAAACGCTTGCAGCTTGCTCAAGCTCCGGCGATACCGAGATATCGAGCACGTCCTCGTTGGTGCTTTCGGGAAGAATGAACAGCCCCTTCTTGTACTTAAGATTGACCGTTATCACAGCCGCAAGCGCAGTCAGCAGCTCGCTTGCGATAAACGCCGCCATAACCGCATTCATACAGTCAAAGCCCGCCGCCTTTGCCAAAGCTACTGCTGCAAGCACACACGGCAAAAGCGCTCCGCAGTACTGAAGAACCGTGATAAGAATGGAAACGCCGGTTTTTTCGGTTGTCTGATAATAAACCGTCATAAAGCGGTTGAACGCGTAAAACGGCAGACAGAGCACAAATATCCTGAGCGCGCCCACTGTCATATTCATCAGCTCACCGTCATCGATGCCGAAAAGAGCAGCCGCGCCGTTTGTGAAAATCAACAGCACTATCATAAGCACGGAAAGCAGAATATAGCTTAGCTTGATGATATTTTTGCTGAGGCTCTTTATGCCGAAATAATCCTTTTCGCCGTACAGCACGCCGCCGATTGTGGACATCGGTCCGATAACTCCGCCCAAAACAAGCTCGCATATCAGCACGATATTAAGGCAAACCGTGTAAACAGCAACCGCTTCCTCGCCGATATTGTTGATTATGATAATGTTCATCACAAGGTTTCGGAGCATCTCGCAGATAACCGCAAGCATTGTCGGAAGTCCCGTGACGGTCGCAAGCTTCATCATTTTTCCCGTGTTTTTAAACGGATTGATGAATTTCAATATTCTTTTCTTTGAGCGAATGTACGGTATCAAAACAAGCAGCGACAAAAAGTAACCGATAAGCGTGGACAAAATCGCGCCCTTTGCACCGAGAGGCGTGTAGGTAAGCAGAATGTAGTCCGAAAGGAGATTGATGACGTTGGACAGAATGACATAAGCTGTCGCCACACGCGGGTGATTGTCCACAGCCATATAGTTCATCATCTGAAGGGCAATTCCGATAAGCGGTGCGCCGAGAAACATAATCCTTATCACCGAAGCAACGTCTTCAGTGAGCGAGGTTTTTCCCGCGAGCAATACCGCAATCTGCTCCGAAAAAAACGACAGGAGCATAAAAGCCAAGCCGAAAATAACCGTTGTCGTAAACCTCGCGGAAAACACCTTCCCCGCGCCCTCTCTGTCACGCTTTCCGCGAAGGTTTCCGACGGCAATGCTCCCGCCGATACCGAGCATATAGCCCGGTATCTGTATGAACAGAAGTATAGTCGAGCTTATCTGTACCGCAGACATAACCTCCGAACCGAGAATATTGCCGACAAGTATCGTATCAACTATATTCCCCGCCTGCAAAGCAACCGTGGTCATTATCGACGGTATAAGGTATTGTATAAATTTAGTCCTGATGAGCTTTGCGTTTCTCTTCAACATATTTTCTCCTTAACCGAAAAAACCAAGCGTGTCGAGAGCCTTTATCGCGCTTACAAGATAATCGTTGTCAATCATCGGCCACTTAAATCCGAGCCTGTACAGCACATTTATGGTAAATCGATTTGACGCGCCAAGCTGAACAACAGCCGTTTCATCACCCGACTCATAGGCGACAAGTCCAAGCACGGCGTCCGCCATAGTTTCGTCCTTTGCCGCCTCGGACAGCGCGTCGGAGAACCTTTCGGCGTCGGTAATTTCAATATCAAAGCCATAGCCGCGCATAGCGTAGATAACGTCCGCCATTCTGATAACGTGGTCGTTGAACGCGTGGAAAACGCAGAATTTACTGTCGCTAGCAGCGAGCTTCAGGACAGCT
>CAMEQX010000182.1 GCA_945933905.1 uncultured Clostridia bacterium | reverse complement strand
CATAATGCTGTCCATATCGCCGAATTTCTCGCAAAGAAGCTTCGCCGAGCTGCTGCCGATACCCTTAATTCCAAGCGCGAAAATCAGCCTTGAAAGGTTGTTTTTCTTGGAATTTTCGATTGAATTCAGTAGATTTTCGGCGGATTTTTTGCCGAAACGCTCAAGCGCGGTCAAGTCCTGCAAATTCAGCGTGTATAAATCCGCAACCGTTTTCACGAGCCCCTCGTCCACAAGCTGCTTTACAACCGCCTCGCCGAGACCTTCAATGTTCATCGCACCGCGCGAGGCAAAATGCTCGATTGAACGCAAAAGCTGCGCGGGACAATCGATATTCTGACAGCGAATAACCGCCTCGTCCTCGTCACGAACCGCCTCCGCGCTGCACACGGGACATCTGTTCGGAATGAAAAACGGCTCGGAATTCTCCGCGTGCGAAACGCTCCGCACAACCTCGGGAATTATATCCCCCGCCTTCCTCACAACAATTCTGTCGCCTACGCGGATATCCTTTTCGGCGATGTAATCCTGATTGTGCAAAACCGCGCGAGAAACGGTTGTTCCCGCAAGCTGAACCGGGTCGAAAACCGCAACCGGCGTGAGCGCGCCCGTTCTGCCAACGTTTATCTCAATCTCGTTCAGCGTGGTTTCCTTCTCCTCCGGCGGATACTTGAAAGCAACCGCCCATTTCGGCACTTTCATGGTCGCGCCAATTTCCTCGCGAAGCCGCAGATTGTTGACTTTAACAACCGCGCCGTCTATATCGAACGGAAGCGATATTCGCATTTTCCCGATTTCGTCAATTCTATCGAGAACTTCCTCAATCGAAGTGCAAACGCGGTAATCGGGAATTACCTTAAATCCCTGTTCCGTGAGGAATTTAAGGCTTTCCGAGTGCGTGGAAAAATCTTTCCCTTCAACCCGCTGAATGTTGAAGCAAAATATGTCGAGAGCGCGCTCTGCCGTGATTTTGCTGTCCTTTTGCCGAAGCGAACCCGCCGCGGCATTTCGGGGATTTTTCGGGAGCGACTCGCCGTTTTTCTCCTGAATTTCGCACAATTTCGCAAAACTCAGCTTCGGCATATAAACCTCTCCGCGAACCTCAAGAAGCGGGATTTTCTCTTTCAATTTAAGCGGAACAGCGCGGATTGTTTTGAGATTTGCCGTGATGTCCTCACCGACAAAGCCATCGCCGCGCGTTGAACCGCGAACAAGCACGCCGTTTTCGTATTCAAGCGACACCGAAAGCCCGTCGATTTTCGGCTCAACGGTGAACTCCTCGGCACCCTGCTTTTGAACGCGCTCGAAGAATTCTCTCACTTCACCGTCGCTGAAAACGTCCTGCAAGCTCGCCATCTGAACCGCGTGCGGTACCTTTTCAAAGGTTGTCGCGGCAGAACCGCCAACTCTCTGCGACGGCGAACTCTCGCTCAAAAGCTCGGGAAACTCGCTCTCAAGCGCCCTCAGCTCCCGCATCAGCGCGTCATACTCGTCGTCCTCAAGCGTCGGGCTGTCGAGGTCGTAGTAGTCGCGGTTTGCCTTTTCAAGCGTTTCGGTAAGCTGCTCCACACGCTTTTTCGCTTCATTTATATCCATTTCATCATCTCCGATTTCATTCCGCCGCACCGTAATCGTTGAGGTAACCGTCAAGCTCCTCGGAAGCCACAACGTGCGTGTATGCGTTCGGAACTCTCCCGACTATCACCGTTTCTGCGGCGACAATCGTTGTTTTTACGGGAACTCTTGTCGAGAAACCCGGAATAATCGCGTCAACATCAGCGTTTATCTCAATCACAATCCGATGAAGCGTCTGATTTAAGCCCGCCTCGGAAAACTCGCTGATAATCGAAGCTGTCGCAAAGCCCATCGGCTGAACCGTCATTCCCACGCAAAAGCCTTTTCCGTGGAGAAGCTGAATTCCGAGAAGCGTTCCTATGGGGATTTGTATATCCACCTCGGGAAGCCGCTCGATTTCGCGCTCAAGCCGCTGTACAATGCGGGTTTTGAGCTTGTTTATGTTCATCACATTGCTTTCGAGCGAGATAACCTCGCCGTCCGGATTTGTGGTTAGAGAAACAAGCTTCGTGTAATCCGCGTTCTCGTTTTCCAGCTCGGCTAAAACCGCGTCGTTTATCACACGGCTCACCATTTCGTGACATTCATAAGCGTTCACCGTTTCGATTATCGGGCGAAAGCTCAAATCCATCAGGACAAGCAGTCCCGTCAAAACCATTCCCACGGCAATCAGCTTTATTCCGAGCTTTCTGAAAAAAGAACGCGCCATATTCACCACTCCCCCGATTATAATATGCGGGAAGCCGCGGGAAAGTGAATGAATTTGTCCTTTTATTCGTTTATAAACGCTTCAAATGCCTTATATGCAGCATAAACGTCGGTTTTTGCGGTAATTTCATAAGGCGCGTGCATCGACATAACGGGCACACCCACGTCTATCGTGTCAACGTCAAGGTTTGCGATATATTTTGCAACCGTGCCGCCGCCGCCGATATCAACCTTTCCAAGCTCGCCTGTCTGCCAAATTACGCCGTTTTTGTCAAGAATTGCGCGAACCTCTCCAACAAATTCCGCGGAAGCGTCGGAAGTGCCGCTTTTTCCTCTTGAACCGGTGTATTTCGTCACGCAAACGCCGCCGTTGAGAACGCAGGAGTTGTTCTTTTCAAACGCGTCCGCAAAGGTCGGGTCAAATGCCGCGTTTACATCGGCTGAAAGGCACTTTGAGTTCGATAGAACATCGCGCGCTCTTGCACCGAAAATTGCCGCCAAATCTGCGATAAAATATCTCAGATAAGCGGACTGAAGCCCCGTGTTTCCGTCAGAGCCGGTTTCTTCCTTGTCCGTGAGGATAGCGACAGCGGTTTTCTTGAGATTTTTCGCTTCGAGGATTGCCGAAAGCTCGGTGTAAGCGCAAACTCTGTCGTCCTGTCCGTAAGCGCCGACAAGACTTCTGTCAAAGCCGATATCGCGCGCCTTGAATGCAGGCACGGCTTCAAGCTCTGCCGAGAGAAAATCCGCTTCGGTTATGCCGTATTTTTTGTTGAGGATTGCAAGCAAGTTGAGCTTGATTTTCTCGGAAATCTCGTCGTCCTTGAACGGACGCGAACCGATGATAAGGTTGAGTTCCTCACCCTTTATAAGCTCGGGAGCGGAACGCTTCATCTGCGCGGAAGCAAGATGCGGGAGCAAGTCCGACACACAGAACACGGGGTCGTTTTCGTCCTCGCCGATTTTCACGATAACCTTCGAGCCGTCCGCTTTTACGATAACGCCGTGAAGCGACATCGGAACGGTTGTCCACTGATATTTCTTAATTCCGCCGTAATAGTGCGACTTGAAATAGCCGACCTCGTCCTTTTCCATAAGCGGATTTTGCTTCATATCAAGTCGCGGCGAGTCGATGTGCGCGGCAAGCAAATTCACACCGTTTTCGATAGGCTCCGAGCCTATTACCGCGAGAATTGCCGACTTTTCGCGGTTGATAAGATAAACCTTGTCGCCCGCCTTGTACTTCTTTTTCTTGTCGAATTTCACAAAACCCGCAGCCTTTGCCTCGCGCTCGATATAACCCGCAGCCTCACGCTCGGTTTTTGCTTCGTCAAGAAAACGCTTGTACCCCTCGCAGAATTTATCGCATTTCTTGATTTCGCTGTCGCTCATACGAAGATAAGCGTTCTTCTTGTGCATAAAAAGCTTTTCTTTGAGCTGTTTTGCTTCATTTTCTGTTTCTTTCTTTGACATTTCTATTGTCCTTTCTTTTTATTTTTCGTACAGCTTTTTGTACGTTTCAAGAGCTTTGGTGATTTTATCGACATAATGCGCGGTATCGGACGTCGGGATTGTATCAAGGTGAACTCCGTCCGGTGAATAACGCTTGTCGGAAAGCCACTCGTTTACCGTGCCTCGTCCCGCGTGATAAGCCGCCGCAGTCGCCTCGATTGTCCCGAATTCATCGTAAAGATAACCGAGCAGCCAGCAGCCGTAGTCGATGTTTTTTTGCGCGTTGAACATATCGGAATAAACCGCGGCGTCATCGTCGCGCTTGTACTTTATCCAATCGAACGTTTCTTCCATAATCGGCATAAGCCCGCGCGCGCCGACATTTGAAACAGCGTCGGTCTTGAAGCCGCTTTCTGTCTTGATAACCGCATAAGCAAAATACTTGTCGATACCATTTTGCGCGGCGTATTTTTCAACATAAGTCTGATATTTCAGCGGGTGCGTTTCGATGATATACTGCCGATAGCCGAAATAAACGCC
>CAMEQX010000181.1 GCA_945933905.1 uncultured Clostridia bacterium | reverse complement strand
GGGGAATTTTTTTGCTCAAAATCGGTTTTCCGGCGCTCAAAAATCGCATATTGTCGGGATTTTTTGTTGACATTTGCGGAGAATTGTGGTATAATTTATATATCTTTGTATGAAAGGAATTTCAAGCTATGAAGTATGATTTTAAAGCCGTTGAAAGCAAATGGCAGAAATACTGGGAAGAACACCGCACCTTCCACACCGAAAACGACTACACAAAGCCGAAATATTACGCGCTTGTTGAGTTTCCGTATCCGTCGGGAAACGGTCTGCACGTCGGTCACCCGCGCCCCTACACCGCGATGGATATTGTATCGAGAAAGCGCCGTATGCAAGGCTATAACGTCCTTTTCCCGATGGGCTGGGACGCGTTTGGTCTGCCCACGGAGAACTTTGCAATCAAGAACAAAATCCACCCCGCAATCGTCACCGAGCGCAATATAAACCGCTTCCGCAGTCAGCTTCAGGCTCTCGGTCTTTCGTTTGACTGGGAGCGCGAGGTCAACACAACCGACCCCGATTATTTCAAGTGGACGCAGTGGATTTTCCTCAAGCTGTTCAACGCGGGACTTGCTTATAAAAAGGAAATGAGCGTAAACTGGTGTACCTCCTGTAAAGTCGTTCTCGCGAACGAGGAGGTTGTAAACGGCGCTTGCGAGCGCTGCGGCGGCGAGGTTATCCACAAGGTCAAGAACCAGTGGATGCTCAAAATCACCGACTACGCGCAAAAGCTGCTCGACGACCTCGACAGCGTGGATTATTTCGAGAAAATCAAGACCGCTCAGGTCCACTGGATTGGACGTTCAACGGGCGCGGAGGTTAATTTCTCCACGACAGTCGGCGATACGCTCACCGTTTACACAACCCGCCCCGATACGCTTTTCGGCGCGACTTATATGGTTATCTCGCCCGAACACCCGCTTGTTGAAAAGTGGGCGAACGAGAACAAGCTCACAAACCTTGACGCAATCCGCGCTTATCAGGCGGAGGCAGCGCGCAAGTCCGATTTCGACAGAACCGAGATGAACAAGGACAAGACTGGCGTTAAACTCGAAGGTGTGCTCGCGATAAATCCCGTGAACAACACGGAAATCCCGATTTTCATTTCAGACTACGTTCTGATGAGTTACGGAACGGGCGCGATTATGGCTGTTCCCGCGCACGATACCCGCGACCACGAATTCGCCGAGAAATTCAACCTCCCGATTATCGAGGTTGTAAAGGGCGGCGAGGACGTTCAGAAGGAAGCCTTCACCGACTGCGCGACGGGAATTATGGTGAACTCTGGCTTCTTGGACGGGCTTTCCGTTGAGGACGCAAAGGTTAAAATCAAGGAGTGGCTCACCGAAAAAGGTCTCGGTCACGAAAAGGTGAATTTCAAGCTGCGCGACTGGGTTTTCTCGCGTCAGAGATACTGGGGCGAGCCTATTCCCGTGGTTTACTGCGAGAAGTGCGGCTGGGTTGGACTGCCCGAGAGCGAGCTGCCGCTGAAGCTGCCCGATGTTGACAGCTATATGCCCACCGACAACGGCGAAAGCCCGCTGTCAACGCTCGAGAGCTTCATCAACACCACTTGCCCGAAGTGCAGCGGTCCCGCTAAGCGTGAAACCGATACAATGCCGCAGTGGGCAGGCTCGAGCTGGTACTTCCTGCGCTACACCGACCCCACCAACGACAAGGAGCTTGCTTCCAAGGAAGCGCTCAAATACTGGCTGCCGGTTGACTGGTACAACGGCGGTATGGAGCACACCACGCTGCACCTGCTGTACAGCCGTTTCTGGCACAAGTTCCTGTATGACGAGGGAATTGTTCCGTGCAAAGAGCCCTACGCAAAGCGCACCTCTCACGGTATGATTTTAGGTATCGACCCCGAAAACCCCGGAAAGTTCTGCAAGATGTCCAAGTCCAAGGGCAACGTAATCAATCCCGATGAGGTTATCGACGAGTACGGTGCAGACACAATGCGTTTGTACGAGATGTTTGTCGGCGATTTCGAGAAGGCTGCTCCGTGGCAGGAAAACGGCATCAAGGGCTGCAAGCGCTTCCTCGAGAGAATTTGGAATATGTCCGAGAACCTCAAGGACGGCGACGAGTACAGCGACGCGCTCCGCTCGTTAATGCACAAGACCGTCAAGAAGGTCACCGAGGATATCGAAACGCTGAAGTTCAACACCGCGATTGCCGCGATGATGGGCTTGCTCAACGCCGCAGACGAGGCGGGCGGCTTCAACAGAGCCGAGTTCAAGACGCTGCTGATTATCCTCAACCCGTTTGCTCCGCATATTACAGAAGAGCTGTTTGAAACGCTCGGCTTCGGTATCCTCAACGAGCAGAAGTGGGCTGAATTTGACGAGAGCCTTTGCGCTGATTCCACGGTTGAAATTGTCGTTCAGATTAACGGCAAGCTCAAAGGTCGCTTCAACGCTCCCGCGGGCAGCGACAAGGACGCGCTGATTAAACTCGCGCTCGAGCAGGACGATGTGAAGAAGCTCGTTGACGGAAAGACGATTGTAAAGCAAATCGCCGTTCCCGACAAGCTGGTTAATATCGTTGTAAAGTAAGATTTAAAGCCGCTTTTGATAGGTCAGTCAAAGGCGGCTTTTATTAAGTGAGGCTGAAAATGAATTTCCGAGTAGTTAAGGTTAACGAGAAAAACAAAACCTGCGAAATCGAGTACAACGGGAAAACTTATTTTGTGAGATACGATTATTATATGGGGCGATTCTACTGCCGCGATGATGAGGATAACAAGTATTATTTCCCCGATATCGCAGGCGGAATGATTTCTCGGGTGCTCAAATACAAAACCTTTTCCGAACAGGTCAACTCTCGGGAGTTTATGTTGGCTTTTACAACCGAAATGGTGCGCTCCGGATAATTTTGCAAATCCGATTATCGCTGAAATCTGCCGCGTGAATTGTTTTCGGCAAAACAAAGCCTCCGTTTTCGCGGAGGCTCTTTTTGTTCAACAACACAAAAACCGCTCCCATTAACGAGAGCGGTTCGTTTTAACTTATCAGCCGAGAGTTACGACAACCTCGTGAACTCCGCCGTTCTGTACGGGGATTACGTTGCCCGCAACTTCTGCGCCGTCAACAGTCATCGACTTGACACCCTTGCAAACGTGGTTCGGGTTCTTGACGGTGATGTTGTAGGTAGCGCCGCGATACTGACGGGAAACCTTCATTCCGTCCCACTCGTGAGGAATGGACGGGTCAATCTTCAGTCCGTCAAAATCAGCCGCGATACCGAGAATGTACTGCGAAATCGCAACCATATTCCAGGCAGCCGTACCGGTAAGCCAGCTGTTCTTGCCCTGACCGAAGTTCTTGCCTTCCTGTCCGATATCAGCGCCCGCGTCCTTACCGCCTATCATCTGACCGTAAACATAAGGCTCGGTCTTGTGGATATCGGAGGTCTCCTCGGTGAATGCCGGAGCAATCTCAGAGTAGTACTTGAACGCCTGGTCGCCCTCGCCCGCATAAGCCGCAGCGCAGATAATCCACGCGTTGTTGTGGGTGAAGATACCCGCGTTCTCCTTGTATCCGCCGGGATAGGTGGAGATTTCGCCGTACTGAATGTAGTACTTGGTGAATGCGGGGTTGTTGAGGACAAGACCGTGCTTGGTGTTCAGTCTTTCGTCAATAGCCTTGAGAGTCTTCTTGGTAGCCTCCGCGTCGATGTCGGACATAATCGCGAAGCCCTGCGGCTCAATGAAAATCTGTCCTTCCTCGCACTCCTTGGAGCCCATCTTCTTGCCCTCTGCGTCATAAGCGCGGAGGAACCAGTCGCCGTCCCAAGCGGACTCCATCATAGCCTTCTTCATCTTGTCAATCTCAGCCTGAGCCTTTGCAGCTTCATCGGTCTTGCCGAGGTGGTTGAGTATCGAAACATAATTCGGTCCCGCGAAGGTGAAGAGCGCGCCGACAAATACCGACTCGGCAACCTTTGAGTAGCCGCCCTCAGCCTTGAACTTCGGGTTGGTGTAGGTCTGGAAGGACTCGCCGGGGGTGTCGGAGAAGCAGGAGAGGTTGATGCAGTCGTTCCAGTCAGCACGCATTGCGAGCGGCAAGCCGTGCGGACCGAGGTTGTGTACGATATGATAGAACGATACCTTGAGATGCTCGAGCATCGGCTGAGCAATCGACATATCGTTGTCGTAAGGCACCATTTCATCGAGAATGCTCCAGTCGCCTGTTTCCTTGATGTAAGCGGAAACGGAAAGAATGAGCCACAGCGGGTCGTCCGAGAAGTCGCCGCCGATATCTGCGTTGCCCTTCTTG
>CAMEQX010000180.1 GCA_945933905.1 uncultured Clostridia bacterium | reverse complement strand
ACAAATCCTGCGAATTTTCTGTGACGTGAAGATAGGTAAACAGGAAAACCTCGCTTTTGTCGCGGATTTCGGCAAGCGTGTTTGCTGTCGTGCGGCACGCGTAGCCCACGCCGTTGCACTCGACAACCGCAAGCCCCTGCTCCCAAGTTATAAGCTCTCCTCGAAGACTGTAAATCATAGTTTTCTCCTTATTTGTTTTCACGAGCGATTTCCGACAGCTTTGACGCGCCCGTGTGACCGTGACAAATCGCGATTGCAAGCGCGTCAGCGGCGTCGTCGGGCTTCGGGATTTCGTTCAAATGCAGAATACTCTTCGTCATCTCCTGCATCTGCCGTTTCTCAGCTCTGCCGTAGCCCGTCACCGCAACCTTCACCTGAAGCGGCGTGTATTCAAAAATCGGCACGTTTTTCTGCGCCGCGGCAAGCGTAATCACTCCACGCGCCTCGGCAACGTCAATTCCGGTGGTTATATTTGTGTTGAAATAGAGCTTTTCAATGCTCATACAATCCGGCTTGAACTTGTCAAGAAGCACGTTCATATCATCGTAAATCTCTGTCAGCCGCGTTTCAAATTTATCATCGGGAGATGTCGTAATCGCGCCGTATTTCAGCACTTTAAAGTGAACGTTGTCGTACTCCAAAACACCAAATCCCACAATCGCATATCCCGGGTCTATTCCTAAAATTCTCATTATGTGTAGCTCTCGTTGTCGGTGATATAATGCCTTACGCGAAGCGGAATTCCGAGCTTTTCGGCAAGCTTTTCGCACTCCGCAATTTCTTCATCGGAAATGATGTCAACAACGGTAAAGCCCGTTTTTATGCCGAGATTTTTCATATCAGCCGCGAATTTCAGCATTTCATCAAACGCGTTTTCCTTAAAAGACGGCTGAGTGACCTCGTTGTAACGCTCGGCAGTCGGCGCGTTGAGACTGACGGAAACGCTGTCGATAAGTCCCGCAAACCGCGAAATATCGAAATTCTTGTGAATAAGCCGCACCAAGCCGTTTGTGTTCAGGCGGATTTTCATATCGCTGTTTTCGCGGATAAGCTTCGCCGTTTCAAGCAGCATTTCCACGCGCACGGTCGGTTCCCCATAACCGCAGAAAACCGCTTCTTCAACGCCGTTTTTGTCGAATTTCGCGAAAGCAGCCTTGATTTCCTCAAAGTCGGGCTCGTGTTCAAGCCAAAGGCTGTCGTTATCGCAAACGCTGTCGGCGTTCTTTCTGATGCAGAAAACGCATTTGCACGGGCAGCCGTTTGTGATATTTATATACATATTTCCGCCAAAATTGTAAAAAATTGTCATTTGTATCCCTCTTTTATTGCATACTAGTTTTATTATATCACGATTTCGGTATAATGTCAAGAAAAATCGCAAATCAAAAACAGCCCCGATTAAGAGGCTGTCTTGTTGTTTTTGGAAAGCTCCTTCGCTTTTTCGCGGATTTTTTTGAGAGCATTTTCAGGCTCATCTTCGCCCAGCACCGCCGTTTCCATCGGGCAAAATCCCGTTCCCGCGCGGTTTTTTATCTTTTCCGTCAAGGTGTTGTATTCAACGGGGATTTTGTGCCGTTCAAGAACCGCAAGCGCGTGGGTGCTGATAACATCGGCGTAAATTTCCCGCACGTTCAGCAAAACATACAGAAACGCCGCCGCTTTTCCCACAACCTTGTCCGCCGCTGAAAACCCGCTCAAATCCGTATTCTTGTCGAGCAAGTCAAGCAGCGGTTTCACGCCGCGCTCTTTGTCTGTAAAAAGCGTTTTCCCGTCAAATAAAACAAGCGTGTATTCCCCGCTTTTGAGCGTTTCGCGGCATTTTTTGAGATTATCGCTCATTCTTTTTCAGCCCGTCAATTCTGTAAATCAACAGCGGGATTATGCAAATCTGAAGCAAAATTCCCGGCAAGCCGACCGCGAGATTGCTCCAGAGAGCCGCGATTTTCACGCTTTCGTTGCCAAAAGCGAATATCGAAATCGCAATCGCCGCCGCGCGTATCAAACGTCCGCCGACCTGTACTATCAGCAGCTTGCAGATTGTCGGCATTTTCGCGTTCATAAGCAGTCCCGCAATCAATCCGTATGCGCAAAGCTCAATGCACATAAACGGCAGCATCGCGATTTTCGGCATTCCCGATATCAGAAAGCTGATGAGAGGACTGACCGCGCCCGCAGCCGCTCCCGCGTAAGAACCCGCGAGCAGTCCCACGAGAATTATCGGCAAGTGCATCGGCAAAAACGTTTCTCCAAGCGATGTACCAAGTCCCGAAACCGCGCCGATTGCGTGGAAAATCTGCGGCAGCGCAACCGCTCCCACAATCGCCGCAAGTCCCGCGAAAATCTGATATTTAACCGAAACTCTGCGTTTTGATAAGGTTGTCATTTGTCTTCACCTCAAAGATTTTCAAGATATTTTATCATTCCCTCGGCAGCGCGTTTTGCTTCTTCAACCGCGTGAACAACCGTGTTCGCGCCCTGAACGACGTCACCCGCCGCGAACACGCCCTCAACCGTTGTCATACAGTTTTCATCGGTGATAAGAAGTCCTTGGTCGTTTGCTTGCAGTCCGGGCGTCGTCAAAATCAGCTTGTTTTTCGGACCGTTGCTTATTGAAATAACCGTTGAATCGGATTTCACATAATCAAGCTCGTCCTCGTAGCCGATAACCTTGTCGTTTTCGTCAAAAATCGCCGTCTTGAACACGGGACCTTCCTCGGTGATTTCGGTAATAGCCTTACCGAAAACCATTTCAGCGCCCTCAAGCTGCGCGTAGGAGAACTCGTGCGGGCTTGCCGTAACACGCTTGCTTCTCGCGAAAAGCGTGACGTGACGCGCGCCGTGACGAAGCGCAACTCTCGCAACGTCCATAGCCGCGTTGCCCATTCCGATTATCGCAACGCTTTCGCCGAGATTGTAGCCGTTCGGGTTCATCAGAAAATCCATACTGTAATGAACGTTCGGCAAGCTCTCGCCCTTTATCCCGAGCGTTTTCGAGCGCCAAACTCCCGTTCCCACAAAAACAGCCGAATAACCGTCACGAAACAGGTTGTTTATCTCGAGTGAACCGCCGATAACGGTGTTCGGACGGATTTTTACACCCGTTTCAAGCAGTTTGTTGCGGTAACGGTCGCAGATTGAACGCGGCAGTCTGAAATCGGGAATTCCGTATCTCAGAACACCGCCGATGTCATCCTTGCCTTCAAAAATCGTCACGTCATAACCCGCGGCTGCCATTTTGAACGCGACGGTAATTCCGGCGGGACCGCCGCCGATTACGGCAACCTTCTTGCCCTTAAACGGCTGCTTCTCAATCTCCATACTGTCAAAATAAGCGTCTGAGATGAACTGCTCAATAACGCTGAAGTTGATGGGAGCGCCCTTTTTGCCCAAAACGCAGTGTCCGCGGCACTGACGGTTGTGGTCGCAGACGATTGAGCAAACAAGCGACATCGGGTTGTTTTCAAACAGCATTTTTCCTGCCTCACGGAGCTTGTTCTCCTGAAAAAGCGAGATTACTTCGGGAATATTCGTATGAACCGGACAGCCCTTCTGGCACTGCGGAACCTTGCAGTGCAAACAGCGGTCGGCGGTTTCTTTTACATAAACAGGCATACTGACCTCCAAAAAGATTTTTACTCTATTTTATCACAAATCGCGAAATAAGTCAAGGGGTATTTTTGGAATAAAAATCGCCCCTAGGTAACTAGAGGCGAAATAGGGTCCAGCGTCACGCTGGTTGGTGGAGCCGAGGGGAATTGAACCCCTGTCCGAAAACCCATCGACACAACTTTCTCCGAGTGCAGTCTGTCTTTTAGAATTCCCTCACGGAAGCGCCGGCAAACAGGCTCAACCGCTCGGTAGCCTTTGATACATCACTGACTGCAAGGCTACTCATCAATGACGTTCACCACTAGTCGACGCCATATCCCCGCCCGTGGTACTGCGAGGTATGACGGCAGCGCGCTTAGGCAGCTACTAATTCGCGATCGTAATCAGCGTTTAAATTTAAAGGTGCGACTATTAAAGTGATTTCGCCCTCACTACTCGCTTATCGTGCTTCAAAATCCCCGTCGAAGCCTTTACGGCCCCATTTCTGGACTTATATTATAGCACATTTTTTCGCTGTTGTCAAGGGTTTTCGAGAATTATTTTTTGGCAAGATTAAAGGCGGGGTTGTCCTCGCCCTAATATCTATTAGACCTCAATTATCTGCAACGGAAGCAAATCAAAGACGTCTGGTACTTTGTCTTTTAAATACAGTCTCCAGTTACAAATATCTTCA
>CAMEQX010000179.1 GCA_945933905.1 uncultured Clostridia bacterium | reverse complement strand
GGGGGCGGCGTCATTTTGAGGAAGTTCTCGAGGAACGGTTCAACGCCGAAATTCGTGAGCGCCGAGCCAAAAAACACGGGAGAAAGTTTTCCGCAGTTTACAAGCTCGCTGTCAAATTCCTCGGAAGCACCGTCAAGCAGCTCCACGTCGTCCTTAAGCGTATTGTAGTTTGACTGCCCGATAACATTTGCGAGGTTTTCGTCGTTGAGGTCAACCTCTGTCGCGGCAACCTCTTTTGTGCCGTAATTCATACCGTCGTTCATCTCAAACGAGATAATTCTGCGGTTTTCGCGGTCATAAACGCCCTTGAAATCTTTTCCCGAGCCGATAGGCCAGTTTACAGGATAAGTCTTGATACCGAGCTCGTTTTCGATTTCTTCCAGCAAATCAAAGGGATTGCGTGACTCTCTGTCCATTTTGTTGATGAACGTGAAAATTGGGATATTTCGCATAACGCAGACCTTGAAGAGCTTTCGTGTCTGGTTTTCGACGCCCTTTGCCGCGTCGATAACCATTACCGCGGAGTCCGCCGCCATAAGCGTGCGGTAGGTATCCTCGGAGAAGTCTTGGTGACCGGGGGTGTCGAGAATATTGATGCAGTAGCCGTTGTAGTTGAACTGCATAACGGAAGAAGTTACGGAGATACCGCGCTGTTTCTCAATCTCCATCCAGTCGGAAACGGCGTGACGCGTGTTTTTCTTGCCTTTAACAGCACCCGCCATCGCGATTGCCCCTCCGTAAAGGAGAAATTTCTCGGTAAGCGTGGTTTTGCCGGCGTCGGGGTGAGAAATAATCGCAAAAGTGCGGCGGCGTTCAATTTCGTGTTTCAAGTCGGACATTTTCTTTCCTCTTTTTTAGTTTATATTGTCGATTTCATTTGTATCTTCAATGTCATAGACATTGGTTTTGACATCTTGCTTTGTGGGCGCTTCGATACCTCTTTTTTTGAGCGTGAGCATAAAGCCCATTCCAACGATAATCGGCAGATAGAAGGTGAGAATTCTCCACAGCATTGTGGAAACGCCTATGTATTCGCCGAACATATCCTTGAAAAATCCCGAATAGCCGAGCTCTGCGGCACCCATAGCTCCCGGAAGCGGCACAAACGAGGATATCATCAGCACAAACGCCTGATAAGAAATAACCTTCAAAAGACTTGCGCCCTCAAGCCCAAAGCCCTTGAACAGCACATAGGAAATGCTAAGATAAAGGGTGAGCTGCAAAAACGTGAAAATCACGGATTTTATAATAATCGGGACATTTTTCTTCAGGAAGTTGAAGTTGTCGTGAAGCTTGTTGATTTCGCGGGTGAGATAAACGCGCATTTTCATCGGGTGCTTGACGATTTTCATTTTGGCAAGCAGCGTGATAATTCCGTTGAGCACCTTGATTGTTGCGTTTTTCCAAATAGCAATTCCGAGCAAGAAAATGATAACGAGCGTGTTGACGCCGAAGCCGATGAAAACGAATGGCATAAGTCCCTTGCTTGCCAATTCATCGCCGAATTGCCTGAAACCGATGATAAGCGTGAATATTGAGTAAAGCGTGAGGACAAACTGATATACGATGAATCTTGAAAGAAGCGCGGTGAGACCTGTTCCGAGCGGCACCCCCATTTTCATAAAATAATACGCCTGCATAGGCTGTCCGCCCGAAGCGGAAGGGGTGATGCAGTTGAAATACTGACCAATGATTGTATTTGTAAAGGTGTCGCGAAAACGCATTTTGGGGTAAAGAGATTTCAGGACGGTATGAACGGTTGCCGACTCGCAAAGCCAGTATCCGAACATAAACAAAACGCACAAAACGAAAAACAGCGGATTGAGCGATTGAAGCGCCTCAAGCACCTTTTCGGGCTTGTCGAAAACGAAAAGATAGACAAGCATTACAACAAACGCAATTCCGCAGATTATCAAATTTACTTTATTTCCACGCTTTTTCTCAGGCTTCTTATCCAAAATATCATACCCCTTAAAAAACAATATTATTATAATTATAGAATACTTTTCGGATATTGTCAAGGGCTTTTCTCAAACAAATTTACCAAATACACAATTTTTTTGCAATTTTTTTCAATTTAACTTGACAAACTCGGTATAAAGTGGTATAATAAATTGTTAAAATATAACGAAAGGGCTGAATTGAATTGTTTATGGAAAATGAATACCGAACCGCTTATTGTAACGGTTTCGGTGAAAATGACATAGGAAAAAAGGTTCGCGCGGCGGGTTGGGTTGAAAATATCCGCGACCACGGCGGAATTATGTTCGTTGACCTTCGCGACCATTACGGCGTTGTACAGGTTGTTTTTCACAACGAAGGTCTGCTTGAAGCGCGATGAGAGCACCTTTAACGATAAAATTGAAACGGGTAAAATCGAAATCGAAGCGGAAGAAGTGAGAATTCTCGGAAAAGTTTCCGAGCAGCTTCCGTTTGAAATCCAGACTTCCCGCGAAACCCGCGAGGACGTTCGCTTGAAGTACCGTTATCTTGATTTGCGCAACAAGAAAATGCACGACAACATCGTTCTGCGCTCGAAGATAATCAGCTTTTTGCGCAACAAAATGCAGGAAATGGGCTTCCTTGAGCTTCAGACGCCCATTCTCTCGACATCTTCACCCGAGGGCGCGCGCGACTACCTTATTCCCAGCCGCAAGCATCACGGAAAATTCTACGCTCTGCCGCAGGCACCGCAGATTTTCAAGCAGATTTATATGGTGTCGGGATTTGACAAGTATTTCCAGATTGCTCCGTGCTTCCGTGATGAAGACGCGAGAGCTGACCGCTCGCCCGGCGAGTTCTATCAGCTCGATTTTGAGATGAGCTTTGCTACTCAGGAGGACGTTTTTGCGGTTGCCGAGGAGGTTTTGTCGGCGGTATTCAGCGAGTTCTCCGATAAAAAGGTGAGCGCGGCGCCGTTCAGAAAAATAACCTTCGCGGAGTCGATGCTGACCTACGGTACAGATAAGCCCGATTTGCGCAACCCGCTTGTTATCAAGGAACTGTCGGATTTGTTTGTTGACAGCGATTTCAAGCCGTTTGCAAACAAGTGCGTGCGCGGTATTCGCGTGCCGAAAATGGCGTCGCAGACCAAGAATTTCTTCAAAAATATGGAAGATTTCGCGGTAAACGAGGTCGGAATGAAGGGACTCGGCTACTTCAAGGTTGAAGAGGGCGAGGGCGATATGTTCAAGTACAACGGACCTATCGACAAGTTCCTCAACGACGAGCAGAGAAAAGAGCTTGCAAAGCGCTGTGAGCTTGAGGTCGGCGATGTTCTGTACTTCATCGCGGATTCCGCTAAAAACGCACCGAAGTTCGCGGGACAAATCCGCACGGAAGTTGCAAAACGTATGAATTTGATTGACGAGAGCCGCTTTGAGCTGTGCTTTATCGTTGATTTCCCGATGTACGAGCTTGACGAGGAAACAGGCAAAATCATCTTCACGCACAACCCCTTCTCGATGCCGCAGGGCGGTCTTGACGCGCTTTTGAACAAAAATCCGCTTGATATTCTCGCGTATCAGTACGATATCGTCTGCAACGGCGTTGAGCTTTCTTCGGGCGCTGTCCGCAACCACGACCTTGACATTATGATTAAGGCGTTTGAGATTGCGGGTTACACCGAGGAAGACGTTGCGTCAAAGTTTGGCGCGTTGTACAGCGCGTTCAAGTTCGGCGCGCCGCCTCACGCGGGTATGGCGCCCGGCGTTGACCGTATGATAATGCTCCTCACGGGCGAGGACAGCATCCGCGAGGTTATCGCGTTCCCGCTCAACTCCAACGCGCAGGATTTGCTTCTCGGCGCACCGACCGAGGTTACCGAGCAGCAGCTTCGCGAGGTTCACATCAAAGTCAGAAAACAAAACTAAACAAAATTCCCGCTCGATTACTCGGGCGGGATTTTATTATAATCAGCAATTTTCAGCGTAGCCGATTTCCTTTCGGATAAGATTTTTCGGCGTTTTGCCGTTAATGAAACGGTTGATGTTTTCCGCGCAGATTTCGGCGATTTTCCGCTCGATAACAGGGGAGTGATTGAAGGATTTTCCCGAAATGTGCGGCGTTACGAAAACGTTCGGCAAGCTCCAAAGCGGCGAGCTTTTCGGCAGCGGTTCTTCGCGAAAAACATCGAGAATTGCGCCAAAAATCCGCTTTTCTTCAAGAGCCTCGGCAAGCGCTTTTTCGTCAACCAGCGAGCCGCGTCCGACGTTTACAAAAAGCGCGTTTTGCTTCATCAGCGCGATTTTTTTTCTGTCGAAAAGCCCGGCAGTAAGCGGGGTATCGGGCAGACAGCAAACCACC
>CAMEQX010000178.1 GCA_945933905.1 uncultured Clostridia bacterium | reverse complement strand
TACAAAAACCGCAGACCTACTCAGTCTGCGGTTTGCTTTTATTTACGAATAAATTGAATAAATTCGTTCATAGGAATGGGCTTCGAATAATAATACCCTTGTATATAGTCGATATTTTCAGAGCGCATTGCCGCATTCTCCGCTGCATTTTCGATACCTTCTCCGACAAGCTTCAAGTCCATAGAATGCGCCATAGAAACAACCGCGCGGACAACCTGCTTTGCTTTCGGTGAGCTGAAAAACGCCTTTGTCATATCGTAATCCAGCTTGATGATAGAAACGGGCATTTCCACGACATACATCAGATTAGACTGCCCCTTGCCGAAATCATCGAGCGAGAACGTGAAGCCGTATTCGATAAGCTTCTCCATATTCTTGAGCAACACCGCGCGCGATGTAACGGAAGCGGTTTCCGTGATTTCAAGGTTAATCAAATGCGCGTCAATTCCGTATTTTTCGATTATCGCGATAAGCCTGTCCGCAAGGTCGGTCATTTCGCATTGAACAACCGAAAGATTGACTTCAACATAATGTATTCCGAGATTTACCGCGTCTGAGTTTTTGAGGAACTCGCAGACCTTCTCGAAAACCCTCTCGCCCAGCCTGATAATCTGTCCGTTTGCCTCTGCAAGCGGAATAAAGGCGTTTGGCGGGAGCAGGCTTCCGTCTTTTTTGCGTATTCGCACAAGCGCTTCAGCGGAGGTGAATTTTTGCTCGTTGTTGGAGTAAATCGGCTGAAGGAAAACCTCAACTCTGTCCTCGGAGAGCGCGTTGTTGATTTCCTGTTCTATAAGCGGTCGCTCACGGTATTTGCTAATCGCCTTATCATCGGTGATATACATTTTGTCGGCTTTTTTCGCGAACGTCTTATGAACAAAGGACAGGAACTGGAAAACCTCTGTCATTTGGTTGAAATCCTCGCCGTGCTCCACAAAGCAAGCAGGCTGGTTTTTGTTCAGCTTTCCGAGATTGTCGAGAATATCGATAAGCTCATAGCCGAAGCTTTTCAGCAGAACGACATTTTCCGAAACAACAACGATGTTATTCAGGTTTCTGAACACGAAAAGGTCCTTGTGGACGGACGCAAGCGAAACCGCTTTTTTCAGCGCGTTTTCCGTGGAGTCGTCGTTTTCGCGGGATTCCGAGCCTTTCAGACGGATTTCCAGCAAGCCGAATTCGGTTTTCCTTTCAAAAAGTCTGTGTGAAAATTCCGTCAGCGCGTAGGAGTTGAAACAGCCTGTCCTGCGGTCGCGGAAGGACTCGGGATTTTCCATAATGATGAAGATTATAAGCATTCCGATAGCCGACGCAAATCCAACGACAAGAAGGCTGTTGTTGATGTATTGAACTGTCGCCGCGGCAATCCAAAGCGTAAGCCAAAATCCGACCGCAAAGCGTCTTCTCTTGCTGATTTTTTTCCGGCAGATGATAATAACCGCAATAATGCTCATAATGTGAATAATCGCGAAAATATACACGAACAATACAGCTAAATCATAGGTATAATATGCGTTGGGGGTTCTGTTGATTGCGATGGGGAGAAGCGCCACGATGATGCTCTGAATAAGTCCGAGAAGCCCCAGTATTCGCGTGACGGTAACGTGCTTTTTCTCGGGATAAAGGTCGGTCATAACGTAGCACAGTGCCGAAACCGCAACCCAAAGCAGCGACATTATGTACAGCTTGCAAATCGTGATGACTAGCGGGAGCGGGAGTATTTCCATATATTCTATCCCGACAAGCGACAGAATATCAAGCGAAAGGCTGATTATCGAAATATACAGCGTTCTGCGAAAAACCTTCTCCGAGTACAGATGAAGGGTTTTGCTGGACTTGTAGAAAATAAACAGCAGCACCAGAATAAACAATCCGTATGATTGTATTTGTATGTTCATTATAATTCTCCTAATTGTATTTTGGGGGAATTTTTGCTTTTTTTACATTATTCAAAATATATTATACAACATTTTTGGCATAAAGGCAATAGAAAATTGAAAATAATTGAAAAAAATGGCTTGATTTTTTTCCTAAATTGTGATATAATCAAAAGATAACGTTCGTTAGCCGACAAAAACAACGAGAAATTCTCCCGAAATTAAGCAAAAATTCGCCCCGCAAAGTAATTTTGCAGGGCGATTTTGTTATCTAAAACCGATTTTTTTGCTGTTTTTTGAAGCGATTTTGATTTCGGAAGCGAGAATATCCGCGGCAGCCTTTGACAAATCGCTTTCGGTTAAGCTTGTAAGCTTTTTCTTGTCGGGATTTTTGACGTCCCACAATCTGATTGCAAGCTTTTGCGAAGCGTTTGAGATAAGGTTGCGCGCTTCTCTGCCGTTGCCAAACTGGTCTCCTCTGATGACGCGGAGTCTGTCGAAATAATCATCGAGAACCTTTCTGGAATTTCTTGGAAGAGTAAAGCCTGAATTCTCACAAATTGACTTAGAAACCTCAAAGAGAGTGTCGTTGTCGTAGTTGTTGAATTTTACGTTGAACTGAATTCTCGAGCGAATACCGGGGTTGCTGGACAGAAACTCGTCCATTTTGTTTTCATATCCCGCGAAAATACAGAACACATTGCTGCGGTAATTCTCCATATTCTGTACGATACAAGTAACCGCCTCGGTGTCGTAACAGGTTGCGTTGTCCTCGGAGAGCGTGTAGATTTCATCGAAGAAAATCACTCCGCCGCCCGCGTAACTCATATCCGAGAACATTTTGTCGATTTTCGCGGCAGTCCAGCCGACGTACATTCCCGTGATATCGCTTTTGCGGCACTCCTTGAAATTATCCTCGCAAGCGATTATGTTGTTCTCGGCAAGCTGCTTTGTGAAAATACGCGCGAGAGTTGTTTTTGCCGTGCCGGGCGAGCCCGCAAAGCAGCAGTTGCAGCCGTTAAACGCGCCCACAATCCCCATTTCGCGCTTTGTCTTTTCAAGAACAAGCATTTTCACGATGCCATTTATTTTCTCCTGCTCGTTTTTCAAGCCGACAACGCTTTGAGATGTATTTGTCTGTATTGCTATCGGCTTGATTGAAGACTGAGTTTTGCAATCAATCAGCTTTTTGATATCGTACTTTTCGATAACCTTTTCTTCTTTTCCCGAGAACAGCCATTGATTGAGAACGCTCTGAATAAGAATATTGAGGTGATATTCGTCGGCGTTGTGAAGCGCGGCGCAGTATTCAACGAGCTCGTTTTGACATTTTGACACATCAAAGCGCATAGTATCGAATTTTTCGAGCATCATCTGCTGGAGAGAGTCGGGGGAGTCGGTTCCGATTTTTATGTAAACATAGCCTAATTCAAGGCTTTTTGACGCGAGAATTTCGTTTGCGTTGTTATTTCCGGTCGGGCTGAACGGAGTGGGAAAATCGTCCATCAAGGGCATCATCGAGCATAGCGCAAAGACAAAGCCATCAAGCTTTTCGATTTCGTCAGCTATCGCAGCAAATTCATAGGTTGAGTTTATCTGAATTATATGAACTTTTGTTGCGTCAAGCTCCTTAGAAAAATCATCGTTGTTATTTCCTCCGAAATCTAAGAAGGAGTCGTCGGAAAACCCGCCGAAAACTCTCGCCGAAGGTCTTGGGTTGTTCTCTGTAAGGAACTGATATTCGCTCTCTTTGAATTTCTCCTCCCATTCCATCGTCTCGCTATGCTTGTTTATCAAAACCTCGCGAAGCGCAAGCGCTGAGATATACGCGTCATTGATGTTTGCGGAATTTATCAGAAAGTGGTTGTTAAAATATTCCGTAAAATCTGGGGAGTTTGAGTTGTTGATTTTCTCGATAATCGCCTGAACCTCAGCAAAACGCTTTCTTTCCTTGATGCAGTCAAGAATAGTTTCGCTGTAATAGTCTTCGGAGTCGATATAATTCCGCCCGTTGTGAGTTTCCAAAGCAATATTCGGGATTTCTTTCATTTGCGGTCACCTCCGTTTTCTGCCGAGAATAATTTTTTCTTCAAATCCTTCATAAAAAATCCTCCCTTTGCTTTTTTCAATGCGGTCAATCCGTATTGTGAGGGATTTTCCCCGTTGAGATTATTATAAGTCAAGAGAGCTTTTTCCTCCGTACAAATTTGTACGGACAGGCAGAAAATCCGCTTATCGAGAGGAATTTTTTTCAAACAAAAAGCAGCGGAAAAACTCTGCTGCTTTTGGATATTTATTTGTATTTCGCAAGCATTTTTTCAAGCGTGCTTCGGATATCATCGCGAAGCTCGGCGGGCTCAAGGATTTCACAAGTGTCGCCGTATTCCAGCACCCACATTTTCACGCCCTGCGAGTCGGTGTTGCGAAGCGTGAT
>CAMEQX010000177.1 GCA_945933905.1 uncultured Clostridia bacterium | reverse complement strand
GACAGGACTTGAACCTGCACTCCTCGCGGAAATGGAACCTAAATCCATCGTGTCTGCCAATTTCACCACAGGCGCGTATTTGAACGGCGTTCGCCGTCACCTTATATTATACCACATTCCCCGCCGTTTGTCAATATCTTTGAAGCGAAACTCGGTTTTTGGCTTTGTCGAGCGATAAACGGGGGAATTTGGTGAAAAATTTCACGAATTTTGCAAAACCTATTGACAAAAGGCAAATAATACTATATAATAAACGTATGCGGCTATTATCGCACAATATATTGTGTCAAGGAGAACGGATTTATGCCAATGATAACGATGATTAAGAAGCGCGACGGACGAGAGGCTCCGTTTAATATCGAGAAGATTGCCCGCGCGATTTATAAGGCGGCGGAGTCTGTCGGCGGAAATGATTACGGCGAGGCGATGGAGCTTGCCGACAAGGTTTGCCAGCAGCTCAGCGAAACGATTATCGGAAGAAATCCCTCTGTCGAGGAGGTTCAGGATATGGTCGAGCGCGTCCTTATCGAAAACGGACACGCAAAGACCGCAAAAGCGTACATTCTTTACCGCGCGGAGCGTACAAGAGCGCGCGAGATGAACACCACGCTGATGAAGATTTACGAGGATTTGACGTTCAAGTCGGCGGGCGAGTACGATTTAAAGCGCGAAAACGCCAACATCGACGGCGATACCGCGATGGGTACAATGCTCAAGTACGGAAGCGAGGGCGCGAAGCAGTTCAACGAGCTGTATGTTCTCGACCCCGTTCACTCAAACGCGCATATCAACGGCGATATCCACATTCACGACCTCGACTTCCTCACGCTCACGACAACCTGCTGTCAGATTGACTTGCTCAAGCTGTTCCACAACGGCTTTTCCACGGGACACGGCTTCCTGCGCGAGCCGAACGATATTGCAAGCTATGCGGCGCTCGCGTGTATCGCTATCCAGTCCAACCAGAACGACCAGCACGGCGGTCAGAGCGTGCCGAATTTCGACTATGCGATGGCTGAGGGCGTGAAGAAAACGTTCAAGCGTATGTATCAGAAAAATCTCGCGAAGGCTATTCTCTACACCTATGACAACAAGAATTTCACCGAGATTGACGAAAAGCTGCGTGCTGCCGCAGAGAAGATTGAAGAGGAATTTGGTTTAACACCGAAGCTTAACGATAACGACGAGTACAAGTCAAAGGAGTGGGATTTGCTCGCGAGCGAGTACGGGGACAAGTTCTCCGCGCTTCAGGACGAGGCTGAACAGCTTGCCGAGGCGGAAACCGACCGCGCGACCTATCAGGCGATGGAAGCGCTTATCCACAACCTCAACACGATGAATTCGCGTGCGGGCGCGCAAAATCCGTTCTCCTCGATAAACTACGGCACGGACACCTCTCCCGAGGGAAGAATGGTTATCCGCAACATTATGAGCGCGGAGGAAGCGGGTCTCGGAAACGGCGAAACGCCGATTTTCCCCATTCACATCTTCAAGGTAAAGGACGGCGTAAACTTCAACGAGGGTGAGCCGAACTATGATTTGTTCAAGCTTGCAATGCGTGTTTCGGCGAAGAGAATGTTCCCGAATTTCAGCTTCATTGACGCGCCGTTCAACCTCCAGTATTACAAAGAGGGCGACTATCACACGGAAATAAGCTATATGGGATGCCGCACCCGCGTTATCGGAAACAACCACGACAAAACGCGCGAAATCGTTACGGGACGCGGAAATCTGTCTTTCACGACAATCAACCTCCCCCGCTTGGGAATTGAAGCTCACGGTGATTTGGACAAGTTCTACAAGAGCCTTGACAGGACAATGGACATCGTGTTCGACCAGCTCTACCAGCGCCTTCTCATTCAGTCGAGAAAGCACGTTCGCAACTATCCGTTCCTTATGGGACAGGGCGTGTGGATTGACAGCGAAAAGCTCTCGGAAAACGACTCGGTTGCCGAGGTTTTGAAGCACGGAAGTCTTTCCACGGGCTTTATCGGGCTTGCGGAAACGCTTGTTGCGCTCACGGGAAAACACCACGGCGAAAGCGAGGAAGCGCAGAAGCTCGGTCTTGAAATCATTACTCATATGCGTGAAAAAGCGGACGCAAAGAGCCGCGAAACAGGGCTGAATTTCACGCTGTTGGCGACTCCCGCCGAAGGTTTGTCGGGGAGATTTATTTCAATCGACAAGAAGCGCTACGGCGAAATCCCCGGCATCACCGACAAGGATTTCTACACAAACTCGTTCCACGTTCCCGTTTACTACAACATCAGCGCGTTCAAGAAAATCAAGCTCGAAGCGCCTTATCACGCGCTCACAAACGGCGGTCACATCAGCTATGTTGAGCTGGACGGCGACCCTCTGAAAAACCTTGACGCGTTCGAGAAAATCGTTCGTTATATGAAGGAGCAGGGCATTGGCTACGGCGCGATAAATCACCCGATTGACCGCGACCCCTGCTGCGGATTTACGGGAATAATCGATGACGAGTGCCCGAACTGCCGCCGCCGCGAGGGTGAAACAATCGAGGACAGAATTGAGCGCCCGAAGCGTTTTATCGCGGATAATTGAGGCAAATATGGAAATAAGAATAGCAGGGACGGTCTGCGAGTCAATCGTGGACGGTCCCGGGCTTAGATATGTGGTTTTTGTGCAAGGCTGCCCGCATAACTGCGAGGGCTGTCACAATCCCGAAACGCACGATTTTTCGGGCGGCAAAATTGTCGATACCGACGAGCTTTTCGCGGAGTGTAACGAAGACGCGCTGCACGACGGCGTGACCTTTTCGGGCGGTGAGCCGTTTTGTCAGGCGCAGCCGCTTTACGTTCTCGGGAAGCAGTTCAAGGAGCGCGGGCTGAATTTGATGTGTTACAGCGGCTGGACTTTTGAACAGCTTTTGGAGAAGGCGAAATCCGAGGAGTTTGTAGGAAAGCTGCTCTCGATAACCGACATTCTGGTTGACGGGAGATTTGTTCTGGAGAACAGCTCGCTTGCGCTGAAGTTCCGAGGGAGCGAAAATCAGCGGCTTATTGACGTGCAAGAAAGCCTCAAACAGCAGCGCGCTGTGATTGCAAATTTGTAAAAATGAAGAAAAAAATCATCTCACTTTTCACGATAATTCTGATAATTTTCAGCTTGACGGGCTGCTCAAACGACGGCTCGGACAAGGTCTTCAAATACGATATTTCCGATAATCCCGAAACGCTCGACCCGCAGCAATCAAACGAGCCGAATTCCGATTTGATTATCGGAAACGTTTTCTGCGGGCTTTTTCGGAAAAACGCGGACGGCTCGCTGAAAAACGGCGTCTGCGAGAGCTATTCCGTGTCCGAGGACGGCTTGACGTATGATTTCAAGCTGCGAGAGGACGTTTTTTGGGTTGCCGAGGAGTTCGAGAAGCAGTGTACGGCAGCGGATTTTGTGTTTGGTTTCAGGCGGCTGTTTTTGCCCGAAACCGCGGCGCCGCACGCTTCGGATTACTTTTGCATCAAAAATTCGCAGCGAATAAACAGCGGAAATCTCACGGATTTATCGCAGCTCGGCGTGAAAGCGAAGGGCGATTTTGAGCTTGAAATCACGCTTGATTACACAAATCCGCGTTTTCTCGATATGCTCTGCGATTCGCCCGCGATGCCGTGCTGTGAGGAGTTTTTCATCAATTCGCGCGGGAAGTACGGCTTGTCTGCGGAGAATACCGCGTCAAACGGCGCGTTTCGCGTAAAGAGCTGGTATTTTGACCCGTATGCGTCAACCGACGTCAACAATCTGATACTTGTCCGCAATTACAAAAACGCCGAGATTTTCAGCGTTTGTCCGTCCGGAATAAACTTTTTCATCGAGGACGAGGAAGATTTCGCGGCGGATTTTTTGAATATGGACGTGACGTGCGTTGCCGTTTCAAACCGCGACAAACCGCTTATCAAGGGGGATTTTCCCTGTGAGGAATACCCGAGCGTGACCTGTGGGCTGATTTTCAACAGGGATTACGAGGCGTTTCGAAACAGAGATTTCGTGAGGGCACTGGCGCTGCTGGTTGACCGCGATGAAATTGTCGCGGGAATTTCCGGCTACGAAAAAGCCGAGGGCGTTGTGTCGAATCAGGTGACGATAAACGGCAAGAGCTATCGCGAGGTTGTCGGCAGCGCGAAAAATCTCGCTTACGAAAGTGAACGCGCGCTTGAGCTGCTGAAAAAATCAAAGCCGTTGTTGAATTCAAAGCTGTTTACGGGCGCGAGAATTATTGTTCCCGATGAAATCTCGGAAACCGCGGTGTCGTATATTATGCAGAAATGGCAGCGTGAAATCGGGTTCTACTGCGTGCTGGAGCGG
>CAMEQX010000176.1 GCA_945933905.1 uncultured Clostridia bacterium | reverse complement strand
GCCGCACCGCCTGAACGCAGGACTTGAAATTCAGCGCCGCGATGATGACGAAAACAACCGCGTTTATCACGTTCTGCAAAGCACCGTAGGGCAGGAACATTATCGATATCGCCATAATCGTCAGAAGCGTCATATTCACGCCGATTTTCGCCCAGTAAACCTTCATATAAAGCAGCTTTTTCGTGTCGATTATACGATAAACAAACACGATTATATAGCTTGCGAGAGTGGCGAGAGCCGCGCCCGCAATGCCGATTGTAGGTATCAGAATGAGGTTCAGAATGATGTTTGCCGCAGCGCCGATTGACGAGGAAATAAGCGAGTGAGTGGTTTTTCGGGAAGCCTCGTAGATGCTGGCGAGGAAGTTGCTGAAGCTCTGGAAAACGACAGCGCCGAGCAAAATCGGGACATAGAAAAACGACTCGCCGAAGCTCTCCGCCACGAAAAACGGCATAATCAACGGGCGCAAAATCAGCATAATTCCCGCGCTTGCGAGGAACATCACCGTCTGCATCATACTGAAAATATTCGAGTAGAAGTTGGAAACCGTGCGGGAATTGCGCTCGGTGATTGCGGACATTCGCCAAGCCTGAGAGAAAATCCCGACAATAACCGTTGCGAGATTTGGGAATTTGTACGCGACGCCGTACAAGCCGTTTGCCGCGCTTCCGAGAAACGCCGTCACCATAAATCCGTCCGAAACGTTGATTATCCACCACATAATCATCGTCGGCATCAGCGGAATGCTGTATCTTATCATTGACCAGCGCAAAACGGGGTCGTTGCGGAACGGGCGGTATTCCTTGAACAGCTTTGTCGTCACGCCAAGGAAAATCAGCGAGGTGAAGTCGCCGAGAACCACCGCGAAAACATATCCCGCAAGCCCGAGCTTGAAAATGCCCATAAACACGAGGCTGTAAATAATCATCGAAACGGTCGTGACAATGCCGTCAATCGCGTAAATCGTGACGGAGTGCCGCGCGCGGACATAAATCGCGCAGATTTCCTTTACAGCGCCCATAAAGACGTAGATGAACACAAGCCACTCGTACCCCTTGAGCATCGGGATAAGCCCCACAAGCGGCGTAAACGCAGCGAAAACAAACATTCCGCAAAGCACAACGTTTATTCCTATCGAGAAAACGCCTTTTCCGTCGTTGTTTTTCTCGAGGGCAAAGCGAAGCACGCCGTCCGCGATAGACAGCGTAAATACCGATATAAACAGGGAAGCGGCGTTTATGATGTTGTTGAGGTCGCCGTAGGCTGCTTCGCCGAGCATACTTGTGTAGAAATTCAGCATTACATACACAAGCAGCTTCGAGCCGAACTGACCTATTCCGAGAATTACAATATTGCTCGCAAGGGTTCGGTACTTGTTGTTACTCATCTGTTTTGTTTCCTAAGTTTATCTTTTGTCCTTGAAAAATTCCGAGAGAATTTCGCCGCAGCGTTCCTTTAAAACGCGGCTTCTCACCATCGGAATATGCGTGAATTTTTCGTCAAAGAGCGTTGCCACGGAAGCGCACGCGCCGTTTTTATCGTCAAACGCGCCGTAAACCAGCCGCTTCAGTCCCGCGTTCATCACGGCTCCCGCGCACATCGGGCAAGGCTCGAGCGTGACGTAAAGCGTGCAGTCAAGCAGCCGCCTGTTGTGAAGCGTTTTCGCTGCTTGTTCTATCGCGAGAACCTCGGCGTGAGCCGTCGGTGACTGAAGCTCCTCGCGCCGATTAAAGCCCCCCGCCATACCCGCGCGGCTTTTGTCCACGACAATCGCGCCCACGGGAATTTCCCCCCGCGAAGCCGCTTTTCGAGCCAGCTCAAGCGCCTTTTCCATATATTCCTCGTCCGTCAAAACGGGCGAAATCGTCACATTCTCGCTCATTGTTCTTCGGCGGGCTCGGGTTCATCGGAAGAGTGCTTATGCTTGTCGATAACCTTCTCCAGCAGCACTCCCGCGACCTGAACTCCCAGCGTAAGCGTTGTCCACGCGAGATTGTAAATCAGCAGATTTATCTCGTTGAACATCTCGTATTTTGAGAAAATCATAAAGATAAACGCCAGCAAAACGCCCAGCGCCGAGCCTAAAATCTGCATAATACATCCGACGGTTATGCGGGATTTGAGCGATTTCACCGTGCAAAGCGCGCCGGTAAACGAAGAAAGCGTTCCGTCGCAGCGGAATGCCGCCGAGCCGCGCGGAGTAAACTGCGTGTGGCTGTTGAAATTATCGTGATTTTCAAACGGAATAATCTTGACGGTTTTCTCGTCAAGCCTGAACAAATCCTCGATAAACTCGCTTGTAATCATACCGTCAACGGTCTTGACAATCAGCGAAACGCCGCGGTTTACGAGGTCCTCGACATTTTCGCGGGCTTTTCTGTCGGCGGAGATTTCCACGAAGAACAGCAGACAAACCTCTCCGCCAACCGCAAGGTACAAAACCTCATCGTTGTTGACGTTTGCCGCCATTTCCTTTTTGACGTTCGGCACGGAGATTTCGTGCGCTTTCATATGCTCGCGGTTGCCGAGGAGAACTCTCCTGCGGTCAATCCAGCCGATAACGCCCAAGCTGTTTTCATAGACAATTCCGCTGACGTCTCTGAGCATATCCTGTTTGTAGCCGAGCATATTGAAAAACGCGTCTGCCATCACGCTGTCCGCTTTGACGGCAAGGCTTGCCGCGTAGATAATCGCTTCATCAACGTTTATCTTGCCCTCGCCGCGATTTTTCGGCTTGTTATAGCCGCAGATATTCGTGATTTTAACGGCGCTCGGCGGGATAATCGTCTTTGCGTCGAGAAGCACGGCGTTTGTTTCGCTGAAATTTTCAACCGCGCCGTATCCCAGCACGGCGAATTTATGCGATTTTCCTTTTTTCGCCGATATCAAAAGCGGGAGCGTCACAACCATCGAGCAGGAGAAAGCTGCTCCGAGGCAAAGAATTGCGCTCATCACGGTTACCGCCCACGAAAGCTTGTTCAGCGCGACTGTTTCCCAAACGATATTTTTTGAAGCGCCGCCGTCCTCGATGAAGAACGCGACAACGCCGCCGATTACCGAAGCAATCAGCGCTACCACGGCGTTTTTGCCGAGAATTCTGTCGGACGCGTCCTCACAGTAGGTTGACACGATAAAGTCATAAAGCATCTCGGTTTTGCGCATAGACGAGATAACCGGAATTCCCGAAACGGTGCCCTTTGCAAGCTGTTCTGCGCCCGTTCCGTCGCAGCGCTCGATGAAGTATTTCGCGCCCGCGCCCGAGGTGAACGAGAAGTTCTTTTTCGCGGTTATGACGGTTATCAGCTTGGAAATCGTGTTGAAGCAGAGCAAGCCGAGCGAAATCATCAGATAAACGTGAGAATAGCTGCGCTGGATATATTCACCGTAGATGAGGTAGGGGATAAGCGCGAGGATTGACGCGGTGTGGGCAAACGCGCAGAGCGTGTCGCCGTCGGGACGCAGCTTTGCAAGCCGCGAGAAGCCGTTTGTGATTACAGACGAGCAAGCCGCAAACGACAAAATCCCGATTGTGAGGTGGGTGTAGAGGTAGTTTTCGGGGGAGCGGCGCAGGCTGATTATGTTCATAAGCGAGCCTACGTTGAGGTTCGCGAGATTGACGATTGCCACAAAAATTGTTGCCGCAAACAGCACGCCGAGAATAATCAAACGGCTCACAAGTCCCTTTGTAGCGCGGGAAAGTCTGTCGCGGATAACGTTTTCGTCATCGCGGTCGATTGCCTCCTCGGTTTCCTCGTCATAGGACGCGGTCTGAGGCTCCTCGATATCGGGCTCGGGCTGCTTGTCGTTTTCGGGGTTCTCGAGAATAAACTCCGAGATTTTCCGCATACGCTTCTGAGCAAGCTCGTTTGCAGCCTTGATTTTCTCGAGCTGTTCTTCCTTTGCGGCTTTTTCTGCGGCAGCGGCGGCTTCTTCTTTAGCTTTAGCGGCAGCTGCGATTTCATCGGGGTCCTCGCCTTCCTTGAAAAGCGCGTAATTCTGCTTGTTGTCCTCGGCGATTTTCTTGTTGAGCGCGTCAACGATTGATTCGCCGACGTGAAGCTCGCTTACAATCGGCTTCGACTGCTTTCCCACCCTGGAGAACAGCACGTTGTCAAGCTCTTTTTTGCGGGAAACGGTTGGCTGATACTCCTTAACGCGCTCTCCGCCGCGGGAAATCCGCTTCAAATCATCTCCGGCAACGGTCAGCGTATCGGTATCGTCATCGCCGCGCAGCATATCGGCAACCTTCTGCTTGGACTCCATCGGGTTGATTGAGTCGAGCATTTCCTCGGGTGACTCAGCCTCGCGGTCTGCTTTTAGGAGAGCGC
>CAMEQX010000175.1 GCA_945933905.1 uncultured Clostridia bacterium | reverse complement strand
CAAGAATAGCCTGTTCAACCGCTTCGACAGTCATTCCGAGCGGGATTCCGAGCTCCTTGTTCACGCCGGGATTGACGTAAACGGGAACAGCCCCGCAAACAACCAGCGCGTTTATAGCGCTTCGGTGAACATTTCGCGGGAGTATAATCTTGTCGCCCGCCTTACAGGTGGACATAATCATCGCCTGAACAGCGCCCGTAGCGCCGTTTACGATGAAAAACGAGTTATCCGCGCCGAAAGCGTCCGCGGCGAGTTCCTGAGCCTCTTTGATGACGGAAATCGGGTGACAGAGGTTGTCGAGCGGCTTCATCGAGTTCACGTCGTTTTTGAGGCAATCCTTCCCGAGAAACTCGGTGAGAACGGCGTTTCCGCGCCCGCCCTTGTGCCCCGGAACATCAAACGGCACAACGCGGTTAAGTCTATGCTCGCGCATCGCTTCATAGAGCGGCGCGCGGCTCTGGTCAAGGTTCATTTTTCACAGCCTTTCAACCGAAATCAGTAGATGTTCATTCCGCTGAAAATCTCAATCATTTCGCGGCGCAAATCGTTGGTGATTTGAAGCCGTTCCTGCGGGTGAATTTCGTAAACGTCGGTGTTGAAAAGATAGTTCTGAAGCTCGATTTCCTTGATGAGCATTTTGGTGTGGAAGATGTTGGACTGATAGACGTTCACGTCCATAGCGTCGTATTTTGTGAGGGTATCGGGGTTGATGAAGTCCTGAATTGAGGTCATATTGCTGTCCATAAAGAACTTTTTTCCCGAAACGTCGCGGGTAAAGCCGCGCACGCGGTAGTCGATGATGATGATATCCGAGTCAAACGAGCCGATGAGGTAGTCGAGGGTTTTAAGCGGGGAAATCTCTCCGCAGGTTGCCACATCGATATCAACTCTGAACGTTGAAATCGCTTTATCGGGGTGATATTCGGGGAAGGTGTGGACGGTGATATGGCTCTTGTCGAGGTGCGCGTGAACGGTTTCTCCGGTGATATTCGAGAAGAAGCCGAGCCCGCGGTTGCAGCTCTCGTCGATATGCGAGGGGTCGATATTTCCCTCCGCAAACAGAACGTTTACGGACGCGCCCTGCGGCTCGTAGTCCTGTTTTGAAATGTTCAGCACGGTAGCGCCGATTTTCTCGGTAACGTCGCACAAAATCTTGGTCAAACGCTCCGAGTTATACTGTTCGTCAATGTAAGCGATATAATCGCGCTGTTCTCTCTCGCTCTTCGCGTAACAAACATCGTAAATGTTAAAGCTAAGTGTTTTTGTGAGATTGTTGAACCCATACAACGCCAGCTTTTTCTCCAACCCTAACATCAATCCTTTCGGTAAATTTTGCACTTATACAGATATAGTGATTATAGCATATTATTGTCCAAAATGCAATAACATTTTACAAATTTTTCGCAAATTTTATTTTTTCGAGTGTAGTTGACAAAATGCGCGATTTGTGATATAATTATATTGGTATATTTTTATTTCATCGGCGGGGCGGAAATCGGCTGTAATAAAAGCCGAAAATTCCTCATAAAAGTTAAAGACAACCATTTTGGCTGTTCATCAAATGTTTATATCAGAAAACTGAACGGAGGGGCTTATGAAAGCTGACCTACACTGTCACACCACAATTTCCGACGGCTCGCTCGGAATATCCGACGTAATAATGCAAGCGGGACGCGACGGAGTTGAATGTCTTGCGATAACCGACCACGACAGCTTGGCTTCGCTGTCGCGCTCGTCAATTCTCGGCGTGCGGCACAAGGTTAAGGTGATACCCGCGGTTGAATTTTCCGCATTTGACGGCTCGCGCAAGAAAAAAGTTCACATTTTGTGCTATATGCCGAAAAAGCCCGACCGTCTTGAAGGACTTTGCCTGAGGACAAGCGAGGGCAGAATGAAGCTCGGAAAGAGCCTTGCGATGAAGGTTTTGGAGAAATACCCGATAACGCTCGAGAGCATTCTGCGCTATTCCGCGGGAAGCAAGGCGATTTACAAGTGCCACATAATGCACGCGCTGATGGACTACGGCTACACGACCGAGCTTTACGGCAATATTTACGATGAGATTTTTGACGTAAACGAGGGACTTTGCGCGGAGCAGGTTCGCGCGGAGGCTGATTTTTACCCCGATGTGAGATTTGTGCTTACGCTGATTAAGGCTTCGGGGGGGATTTCGGTTATGGCGCACCCGAAGGTTTTCGACAGCCTTGACTTGCTCGAGGAGCTTGCAAAGGAAAAGCTGATTGACGGCGCGGAGGTGTATCATTCAAGTGCGGACGAGAGCTATCGAAGCGAGCTTTCGCAGCTTTGCGAGCAGTACAATCTGATACAGACGGGCGGCTCGGATTTCCACGGATTTTACAATCACTATCCCATTCAAATCGGCTCCGCGACAACCGCCGAGGACCAGCTTGAAAGAATTCTGAATTTCAATTCGTGAGCAAAAGCTTGCGTAAAATAAACATAAACAAAAGAGGGTTAAAGAAGAAATGGACATCAAACAGAAATCGCTTGAAATGCACGAAAAGTGGCAGGGAAAAATCGAGGTAATTTCGCGCGCTCCGATAAACACGCGCGAGGATTTATCGACCGCGTACACTCCGGGAGTTGCGCAGCCGTGCCTTGAAATCGCGGAAAATCCCGAGCTTGCCTACAAATACACGCGCAGAGGAAATCTTGTCGCGGTAATCACCGACGGTACTGCGGTGCTCGGACTTGGCGATATCGGCGGACTTGCGGGAATGCCGGTTATGGAAGGAAAGTGCTGTCTTTTCAAGGAATTCGGCGGGGTTGACGCGTTTCCTTTGTGCGTAAAGTCGAAGGACCCCGATGAAATCGTGCGTACAATCGAGCTGATTTCGGACAGCTTCGGCGGGATAAATCTCGAGGATATTTCGGCTCCGCGCTGCTTTGAAATCGAGGCAAAACTCAAGGAAAAGCTCGACATTCCCGTGTTCCACGACGACCAGCACGGCACGGCAATCGTAGTCGGAGCGGCTCTTATGAACGCGGCAAAGCTTGCGGGGAAGAAGCTCGAGGACATCACGGTTGTGATAAACGGCGCGGGCTCTGCGGGAATTGCGATAGGAAAGTTCCTGTTAAAGCTCGGCGTGGGAAATCTTGTTATGGTTGACCTTTGCGGTATAATCAACCGTGACGACAAGTACGAAAATCCCGCGCACGCTGAAATCGCGCAGATTTCCAACAAAAACAACATCAAAGGCACTCTCGCGGACGCTATGAAGGGCGCGGACGCATTTGTCGGCGTATCGAAGCCGAACCTCGTTTCGCCCGAGATGGTGAAATCTATGGCGGAGAAGCCGATTTTGTTCCCGATGGCGAACCCGAACCCCGAGATAACCTACGAGCTTGCAAAGGAAAGCGGCGCGTCTATCGTCGGCACGGGGCGCTCGGATTATCCTAATCAGATAAACAACGTGCTTGTGTTCCCGGGCGTGTTCAAGGGAGCGCTTGCCGTTCGCGCAAAGGCGATAACCGAGGAGATGAAGCTTGCCGCGGCAAAGGCAATAGCGGCGCACGTTCCCGAAAACGAGCTTTCGGTTGACAATATCATTCCGTCAGCGCTTGACAGAACCGTTGCGGACGCGGTTGCAAAGGCTGTCGCGGACTGCTGGACAAATGCAAACAAGTGAAACGGTAATCTTCGGGCAAAAAACTTATCCCTCGATGAAACTTGGGGCGGAATACGCTGCCGGTCGCACCGGCTGGGAAGCTGCGTATAAATAATTAGAAAGCTTCGGGTGAAAACTTGCCCTTCGATGAAACTTGGGGCGGAATACGCTGCCGGTCGCACCGGCTGGGAAGCTGCGAATAAATAATTAGTAAGCTTCGGGTGAAAACTTGCCCTTTGATGAAACTTAGGGCGGAATACGCTGCCGGTCGCACCGGCTGGACAAACGCAAACAAGTGATTTTTATACAGGAGAATTAAAATGAATTTTGAATATTATCCGCGCGGAGTTTGCTCGCGCAAAATGACTTTTGACGTTGAAAACGGCGTTGTGAAAGAGCTGAAGGTTGAGGGCGGATGCAGCGGCAATTTACAGGGAATTTCGTCGCTGGTGAAAGGACTTCCCGTAGATGAAGTAATCGACAGACTTTCGGGCATTCGCTGCGGCGCAAAATCGACCTCTTGCCCCGCGCAGATTGCTGAAGCGCTGAAGCAGTTCAAGGAGAAAAACGTATGAAAATAGCCGAGCTTTTCAAAGAAGGGAAGACGGTTTTTTCCTTTGAGATTTTCCCGCCGAAAAAGGACAGCTCGATTGACACTATTTACGATACGCTTGACGGGCTTTCCGATTTGCACCCCGATTTTATCAGCGTGACCT
>CAMEQX010000174.1 GCA_945933905.1 uncultured Clostridia bacterium | reverse complement strand
ATTTTTGAGCATCTCCTTGACATCGGATGGCTCGGTTGTGCCGGTTTTCTTCACCTCGGCGCGCAGCTTGTCGCAGATTTCCATACTCGTTTCCGCGCCGATATCCGACAAAATAAGCGTTTCCTCGAGTTCATCGAAGAAATCCTCGTCGATTTTCGTGAACGAGTTGAGCAAAAGCTGAACCTTGCTTGCGATGCCCTCGCGCGTTTTCTTCAAGCCCTCGCGCAGCTTGTTTGCGGCAAGCTCACGCTGCTGCGCCTCGTATTCCTCCTGAAACTGAATATCAGACTCGTGGTCGGTGAAAATCGGCTCAAAGCTCTGAAGCTTCTCCAAAAGCGAGGAACGCTGCTCCTGAACAGGCTCTTCAATCGGCTCCTCGTTCTTTTTCTTTCTGTTAAATAATCCCATAAAATCCTCGTTATTCAATAATTTCGTTCAACTCGTCGGACAGCTCCTCGGAAAGCTCCTGCCGCAGCAGCCGCGAAACGCCTTTTTCCTGCATAAACACGCCGTAAAGCACCGAGCAGCCTTCGATTGTGCCGCGGCGGTGGGTGATGACCATAAGCTGCGTGCTTTTGCTGAACTGGTTTAAATAGCGAATGTACTTCTCGACGTTTACATCGTCAAGCGCCGCGTCAACCTCGTCGAGCATACAAAACGGCGTGGGACGGTGCATCAAAATCGCGAAATAAATCGTGATTGCCACCATCGTCTGCTCTCCGCCCGAAAGCGAAATCAGATTTTTGATAACCTTTCCCGGCGGCGCCGCCTTTATCTCAATGCCCGAATTCAGCAAATCCTCGGGGTTTGTAAGCTCCAGCTCCGCGTGTGAGCCGGGCCCGAAAATCTGCACGAAAATCTCCTTGAAGTGCTTGTTGATGTCCTCGAAGCTTGCGAGAAAGCGCGTTTTGATGTCGCCCGTGAGCTGCTCGATAAGCTTTTCAAGACCGCGTTTTGCGTCCTCGATATCGCGAAGCTGCGCCGACTGAAATTCATAGCGCTTCGAAACCGTTTCGTACTCCTCGATGGACGCCATATTTACAATTCCGAGCGCGGAAATCCGCTTGTTCAGCTCGTTTAAATCGTTCTCCGCCATCAGCAGATTTTCGGGAATTTTCGCCTCCTGCTCAGCCTGCGAAACGGTCATCTCGTAGCTGTCCATCAGCAGCGCGACAATCTTGTCGTACTCCTTTTGAAGCGTGACGCGGCGCTCTTCCAGACGCGCAAGCTCACTCGCGAATTTCTGCTTATTTTTATTTGCCTCGTCAATATCGCGGCGAAGCTCGGTGATTTTCCCGTCAAGCTCGGTGATTTGCTTTGAAACGCTCTCGATTTCCTCGTTTTGCTCGGAAAGACTGCTGCTCGATTTCTCGATTTCGCGCTTTAAACGCTCGATTTTCTCGCGGATTTCACGGTCGGAATTATCGAGCGCTTCCATTGCCGATTTAAACCCGCCGCTGTTTTCGAGAAGCGTTCTGCGGTCGTCCTCGATGCTCTTAATCTGCGCCCTGAGCGCGTCCGCGTCCTTTTGCGCGGCAACCTTTTCGAGATTGAGCGCGTTTATCCCGTCGGAAAGCGTTTTGAGCAGATTTTCCGCCTCGGTGCGCTCACCCGTTTGCTCGGCGTGCTTTTTCTCAAGCTCGGAAATTTTTTCATCAAGCTCGGCGATTTCCTTCGCGGCATTTTCGATAATCTCGCTCTGCTGCTTAATCTGCGCGTCAAAACGGTTCATCGTCTGACGAGCGGTTGCGCTTTGCGAAACAAGCTGGTCGATAAGCCCGTTCAAGCGGGATTTTTCCGCGCTCTGACGGATTTCGTTCTGCTCAAGCTCGCGGATTTTGTCCTGCATTCCCTCAGCTTCAATCGAGAATTTCGCGAATTCCGCGCGGTATCTCTCGAATTCCTCGGCACACGTTTTCTCGGCTTCACGCAGCTTTTCAATGTCCTTAAACAGCGCGTCAAGCTCCTGTTTACGCGAGATTATGCCGGAATTATTCACTCTCGAGCCGCCCGTAAACGAGCCGCCCGCGTTGACGACCTGTCCGTCAAGCGTGACAATCCTGAATTTATAGCCGTACTTCTTTCCGATAACGGTTGCCGTGTCGATATCATCGGCAATCGCCGTCAGACCGAGCAGATAATTTATGATATTCGCATACTCGCCGTCACACGAAACAAGCTCCGATGCAATCCCCTCGAAACCCGATTCCAAAGCCAGCCGCGGCTCGTTGAGCGTTCTGCCCTTCATCGAGGTGAGCGGGTAAAACGTGGTTCTTCCCGCGTTTGTTTCCTTGAGGAAGCGAATGCAGCGCGTTGCCGTTTCCTCGCTGTCAACGATGATGTTCTGCATCGCGGCACCAAGCGCCGTTTCAATCGCGGTGACGTACTTTTTCGGCACTGTCACAACGTCCGCGACCGTCCCGTGAATACCCGCAAGCCTGCCCTGCTCGCCCGCGCTCATAACCTCTTTTACCGCGCGGGAATAGCCTTCCTTGCTGCGCTCGATATCCGAGAGAACCTTGTGTCGCTGCTGCTTTTCACCGAGCGCTCTCTGCGCGTCCTCGTGAGCCTTTCTCGCTTCGTCAAGGCGCTTTTTCTTGCCCTCGGAAAGCCGCTCCATACCCGAAAGTCTGTTTGCGGCAGTCTGCTTTTCGCTTTCGATTTCGGAAAGCTGCTTTTCAACCTCGGAAAGCTCGTTTTTGTAAGCGTTCATCGTTTTTTCGCTCTCGGAGGTGTTCTGCAAAAACTCGTTTTTCTGCTCCTCGGTTTCCGTGCGAGCGCGCTCTGACTGCGTTTTCATCAGCGAAAGCTCGGTTCTTCTGCCATACGCCTTCGCCATTTCGCCCTCAAGCACGGAATACTCGTCGTCGCGCTCGGAGCTGCTCTCGGAAATCTTCCGAAGCTCGTTCTCGCAAGCCTTTATCTTCTCCTCAAAATCAAAAACCTCTAAGGATTTCTGCTCAATCTGCGCATTTATTTGCTCAATTCTCTCGTCAAAAAGCGCGCTGTTTTGCTTTGCTTTTTCAAGCTGTTCGGTGAGCTCGGCGCGGCGCTCGGAGTTGTGCTTCAAGTCGTTTTCCGCAACCGAAATTTCCGCTCTTTTATCGGAAAGCTCGTCGTTCGCGTTCTGAATTCCCGCGCGAATTCTCGACAGCCGCGCGTTTGCGGCAAGCTTGTCGTCACCGAGCTGCTCGATTTCATTGTTCGCGTTTTCGATATCGCGTTCAAAATTCTCACATTCCGCTCTGTTGAGCAGCAAATCGTCGTCAATCTTAATCAGGCTCTCGCGCTTTTCCTTCAGCCGCGCCGCAGAAACCGAGATTTCAAGCTCCTTTTTCTGCGCCATCAATTCACTTGCGAGAGCCGCCTTTTCCGACTGCTTTTTGAGTATCGGGAGGCGCTCCTCGTCAACACGAATTAAGTCCTTTTGACGAGTGATGTTCTCCTCGGCTTGAGCAAGCTGCTTTTCGGCGTCGGCTTTTTTGTGCAGAAACAGCGAAACTCCCGCCGCTTCCTCGAAAATTTCACGTCGCTCCGAGCCGCGCGCGTTTACGATTTCGGCAACTCGTCCCTGTCCGACAATCGAATATCCGTCGCGCCCCAGACCTGTTCCCATCAGCAGCTCTTGAATGTCGCGAAGGCGCGATTTCCTGCCGTTTATCAGATACTCGCTCTCGCCCGTGCGGTAGAGTTTTCGCGAGATTTCAACCTCGTTTTCGTCAATCGCAAGCGCTCGGTCAGCGTTGTCGATAAGCAGCGTCACCTTCGCAAATCCCATCGGCTTGCGCTCGGTTGTGCCGTGGAAGATAACGTCCTCCATCTTCTCACCGCGCAGAGTTTTCGCGCCCTGCTCGCCCATAACCCACCGCAGCGCGTCGGAAATATTGCTTTTTCCGTTGCCGTTGCTCCCGACGACAGCCGTGGTTTTCGCGTCAAACTGAAGCACTGTTTTGTCCGCAAAGGACTTGAAGCCCTGTATTGTCAGCGTTTTAAAAAACATTAACTTTCCTCAATTTCGAGATAAACTCCCGACTTTTCCTTAACCTTTATCCTATATTCCATTTCGCGCAATTTTTCAAGATTTCCGCGCTTTTGTCCTATCAGCTTGCTGAGATTTTTCTTATCCGTGAAAACCGTGTAATCCCGCTTTGGAAGCGGTTTAAGCAGCTCTGTCAAATCGTTCAGCATAAGCCTGCTCTCGACAATTTCCCGAAAACTCGGGTGATACACCCCGCCGAGCATTTCCCGCTCAACTTCCTCGCTTGCGTGCAGTCCCATTCGGATTACGCGGATATCGTTTTGCTCGAATTTCCGCAGAAGCTTCGCGCAAAGTTCAACCGTTTCCTCAAACGAAAAGCTCG
>CAMEQX010000173.1 GCA_945933905.1 uncultured Clostridia bacterium | reverse complement strand
ATCTGAATGAACGTAACGCTTGCTTGCCCCGACGGTTATTATCCCGACAAGCAAATCCTCGATTTCACCAAGGATTATGCAAATTTCAAGCTCATCAACAATCCCGTTGAAGCTGCCGCGGACGCTGATGTTCTTTACACGGATGTTTGGGCTTCTATGGGACAGGAAGGCGAGGCTGAACAGCGCAAGCTTGCGTTCAAGGGATATCAGATTAACGATGATGTTATGGCTTCCGCAAAGTCCGACGCAATCGTTATGCACTGCCTCCCCGCTCACCGCGAGGAAGAAATCACCGCAAAGGTTTTCGAGCAGCACGCAAAAGAAATCTTCGACGAAGCTGAAAACCGTTTGCACGCGCAGAAAGCGGTTATGGTTCGCTTGATGGCTCCCGAAAAGTAAAAAATCAAAAGAGTGCTCCTGTAAAAAGGAGCATTTTTTGTCTGAATTATTGAAAAAATTCAGTTTTTTGACAAAAAAGTTAAAAAAATAGTTGAAAAATTTCTAAATATGTGTTATTATTATTTTAACAACTTAACTTTCGTGAAAACGGAAGAATTTAAGAAAGGATTTGTGTTATGACTAAAGGAACCGCAAAATCTACCGAGAAGAAGACAACGGCTAAAAAGCCCGCTGCCGAGAAAGCTGTAAAGGCTGCTCCCGCTGCTGAAAAGACAGTAAAGGCTCCGGCTGTTAAGGCAGCAAAGCCTGCTGCAAAGAAAACGGCTGCGAAACCCGCTGCTAAGAAAACCGCCGCAAAGAAGGCTCCCGCAAAGGCTACAAAGCCCGCTGTTAAGAAGCCGAAGGTTGTCGGTATTGAAGAAATGTGCAAGAAGCTTGAAAAACTGGTTGACGCGAAGAAGGCTGCCGGCGTTAAGGCAAATGTTGCTGTTGACGTAAAGGTTTGGGGCTGGGAGGACGAAATCGACCGTCACTTCTATATCGAAATCAAGGACGGCGCGCTCTCTATCTCGCCTTTTGAGTACAACGCCGCTTCTTTTGAGGCTTATATCAGCTACGACAATATGCTTCAGTTCCTCAACGGAAAGCTTTCTCTCGCAAACGCAATCGCTTCGGGCGCACTCAACGCAAACGGAAATATTCCCGCGGCGCTCGCTCTTGGAAGCATTTTCTGATTTAACGGAATATAACAACAAAAGCTCCGAGCAAATCGGAGCTTTTCTTTATGCGGTTTTTCTGATTTTTCCGACAATGAAAAAAATCAGGAAAGTCAAAGTGTTCACGCAAACAATGCTCGCGCCGCAGGGTGTTTCCGCAACATACGAAATCACCATTCCCGCGAGGAAGGTCAAAATCGAGATAATTCCCGAGCAAATTGTCACGGATTTGAAGCTCTTGAAAACGCGCATAGAGCTTAGCGCGGGGAAAATAATCAGGCTCGAAATCAGCATACTTCCCATCAGCCGCATTCCGATTACAATAGTCATTGCCGTGAGCAGCGCAATCAGCATATTGTAAATATTCGCGGCGGTTCCCGTGGCTTTGGCAAAGCTCTCGTCAAAGGTTATCGCGAAGATTTTTGTGTAGAAGAACACGAACATAAACAGCACGATTACCGCGAGAATTACGCTTATCACAACGTCCTCCGAGTTCACCGACATTATGCTGCCGAAAAGGTAGCTGTTGAGGTCGATGTTCGCGCCCTTTGACATTGAAACCGCCATAACTCCTATTCCGAGCGCGCCTGTCGATATCATCGCAATCGCTGCGTCACCTTTGATTTTGCCGTTATTTGACAAGCGCAAGAGCAAAAATGCCGCAATCAGCACAACCGGAATTGCCACAGCCATCGGCGCTAAATTCATCACCGCGGCTATTGCAAGCGCACCAAATCCAACGTGTGAGAGTCCGTCGCCTATCATCGAAAACCGTTTCAGCACAAGGCTTACACCCAGAAGCGCCGCGCAAAGCGAAACCAAAATTCCCACGACCAGCGCTCTTACAAGTATCGGTGATGAAAAAATTTCCGAGAAAACCTCAATCACCCGCTTCACTTCCCCTCATAAAATCCGAGAATTTGCTTTTCAGGAACTCTTCCCTGCTGCCGAAAAACCACTCGTTTTCGGTCATACAAAGAATGTGCCGCGAGCATTTAACCGCTGCCGACAGGTCGTGCGTTACCATAATTACCGTCACGCCGCTTTTGTTGATTTTTTCGATTAAATCGTACAATTCCGCAGTCACAATCGGGTCAAGTCCCGCGACAGGCTCGTCCAGCAAAATCAGCTTTTTCGTTGCACAAAGCGCGCGGCTTAAAAGCACTCTCTGCTGCTGTCCGCCCGATAAATCGCGGTAGCTGCGGTTTTTCAAATCGGTTATCCCAAGAAGCTCCATTGTTTCAAGCGCTTTTTTGCGCTCCTTTGCCGAATAAAACGGGCGAATTCCGCGAGAATTCAAGCACCCCGACAGAACAACCTCATAAACGCTTGCGGGAAAATCCTTTTGCGCCATTGTTTGCTGCGGAAGATAACCGATTTCGTTCTTTTTCAAGCCCTCGCCGAATTCAATCGAGCCTTTTTCGGCTTTTTTCAGCGACAAAAGCGCCTTGACGAGCGTGCTTTTCCCCGAGCCGTTTTCGCCGACAATGCACAAATAATCGCCGTCGGCAACCTCAAAGCTCATATTCTCGATAACCGTCATATTTTCATACGATAGCGTGAGATTTTCTATTTTTATAAGTGCCGTAGAAAACACCTCCGATTACTTTCCAAGCGCCGTTTTCAGCGTTTTATAATTCCGCTCCATCAGCGAAATGTAGCTCTCCCCCGCCTCAAAATCAGATGAAGTTATGTTGTGACAGGTGTGAAATTCGGCTGTTTGGAGATTGCTTTCAGCGGCGAGATTATCGGCGAGCTTGTGGTTTGAAATCTCGATGTAAAACACGGTTTTTATTGTGTCGTTATCGGAAAGTTTTTTCGACAAAAACGAAATTGTCTGCGCAGAAGGCTCGGTTTCCGCTGCGCAGCCGGGAAATGCCGCGTAATAATTCAGCCCGTACTCCTTGAAAAAGTACAGCAGCGGAAATCTGTCCCCGAAAACAAAATAACGCTTCTCGCCCGCCATAAGCTCTGAAAAACGCTTGTCAAGCGAGTTGATTTGAGCAATATAGCTTTCTGCGTTTTTGTCAAAAACAGAGGCGTTTTCGGGAGAAATCTCCTTCGCCTTATCACGAATGCTCGCGCAAATCAAAGCGGCGTTTTTCGGCGAAGTCCAGACGTGCTCGTCGTATTCTTCATCGTGGTCGTGTTCTTCGTGCTCCTCGGCGGTCATTCCGTCAACGTGCTCCTCGCCAAGCATCTCAACCGAGTCAACCATTTTCAGCGATTTCACATTCTCGGTTGACTTGAGGATATTTTCAACCCACTCGTCCGACTCGCCGCCGTTATAGATAAACAAATCGCACTCGTCGATTTTCACAACGTCCTTTGCCGACGGGTCGTAGGAATGGCTCTCCATTCCCGGTTTCAAGAGCATAGAAACCTCTGCCGTTTCCCCGAAAACATTTTTCGCGAAATCATAAGCGGGAAAAATCGTCGTTACAATTTTCAGCTTTCCGCTTGAATTATCGGTTTTCTGATTTTGGCAGCCGCCGAGCATTATCGTGCCGAAAGCTAGCAGCGCCGCGAAAACTTTCTTAAACATTCTCTTCTCCTTTTGAACACTCCCCGCACAAGCCGTAAAATACAGTCTTTCCGAGGTCAACGTAAAAATCGTGGTCGGACTCGATGTGATGCTTGATTTCAGCCATAAACCCGCAGTCAATATGAATTAGCTTCCCGCATTTCTCACATCTCAGATGAAAATGCTTGTCGCAGTCTGAGCTTTCCGCAAGCTGATAGCAAGCGCCCGCCGCACCGTCCGTAAACCGCTTCAAAACGCCGTTTTCGGCAAGCTTCGAGAGCGTTCTGTAAACCGTCGCTTCACCCGACTTGATTTCGCCGCTTCTGATTATATCTTTTGCAGAAAAGCATTTCCCGCGGTGCCGCGAGAAAAACTCCACGATTTCATCGCGCTGCTTGGTGTTGTAGTTATTTCTGTCCATTTTGAACCGAATTCCCTTCAATTTGAAAATGATTTTCACTCTCAATTTCAAATTATAACATATTTCTGAGAAAATTGCAATAGGTTACTTGATTTTTTTTAGAAAAAGTTGTATAATATTGTTGTAAAATATTTTTTGGAGGTATTTCTGAAATGGAAATTCTTATTGAAACATCGGCAAGACACATTCACGTTACTCAGGAAACGCTGGAAATCCTTTTCGGCAAGGGCGCTCAGCTCACCAAGAAAAAGGATTTGTCCCAGCCCGGACAGTATGCAAGCGAGCAGAGAGTTATCGTTGTAGGTCCCAAGA
>CAMEQX010000172.1 GCA_945933905.1 uncultured Clostridia bacterium | reverse complement strand
CTGTTTTACAAGTACTTCGTCCATTTTTTTCCTCCTGTTATGTTAAAGCCGATTTCTCGGCGTTTTTCCTTAGCTCATATCGCACACATAGCCGACGCCGCAGTCATATTGTCCTTCCGAAAACCAAGGGTCAACGCCCCAAGCGGCAGCAATATTTGTCACCGCGTCTTCATCGGGGAACTCGACAGCCTCCCAATCGTCCTCGTCCGTCTGAATAAAGCTGTCGAAGCCAAGCTCCTGCTCCTCGGGAGTAATCGCGCCGCTGTTCATATAGATTTCGCCGCTCTCTCCCAGCCAGCCGTAGCATCTCACAAGCTCGCCGCCGACAAATTTTGCCCAAGCGTAAAAATCCACGGTGCTCTGAAATGAAAAGCACTGCATTTCGGGGAAATTCTGCGCGGCTGCTCTGAGCCTGTTCATCTCGGTTTCAGCGTTCCCGCCGAGCATTGTAAAATACCCGATGACGAGAACGTAACCGTTAATGCAAGGCGAAACAAATATCTTCCGCTGCGAAAGACCGCTCTCCCAATTTGCAGAAACGGCGTTTTTCAGCCCCAGCGCCGAAATAACCGCTTCGGGATTTGTGCTTTTTACGCAAAGCCAATAATTCCTGAAAGCAAACGGCTGCGGCTTGTCGGGAAAGGTGTCGTACATAACCGAAACTTTGTTTTCTTTGGTCTTTTCGGAACTCGTTTTGTTTTTACCAAAAAGTGAGTCAAAAAATCCCATCGCAATTTCCTCCAAACAAACCGTCCGCTTATGTATGCGGCTTTACCTTATCCCAATCTTCAGCGTCAAACGCGCCGATAAGCCAGTTTATGCCCTTGTGCTGCTCGACAACAACATCGGGGTTGAGGTTTCCCGAGGGAATTTCTCCCCTCAAACGCGCGTCAACGCACGCCCAATCCATTCTGAACATCAAATCCGCTTTGTCAAGAATTTTCGACGAATTTCTCATATTCACCTTCATCATAAGCTCATCAAAATTATCGCAAGCGGCAATCATTCGAGCTTGTTCGATATACTCGGACTCCTTGTCGGGATACTCGAGGTCACCCGAAATAATCCCGCACGCCCAGAGCAGCGGAATTACCATTTCAACGCGCCAAGCCATTTGGGTTGCGAATTTTGCGGTCGGCTTCGGCGCGTTATCGTTCACCAGCGCAAAAAACATTTTTTCCTCGGGAGTCGGCTCCTCGGTAAGCCCAAATCGCACAAGCATTTCCCCGAAAAACGTCGCCGATTCCTTCACATCAGACTCGGGATTTAAGCAATCCATAGCAATCTGCGTGGCAAAAAGCGCCGTCACGGCACGCTTTACCGTTTCCTCGGGAGATTTGATTTTCGCCTCATTTTCGTCCTCGATAATGGGCAGATGCGGGTTGATTTTGATATTCTGCTTGTTCAGAAACTTTTCCGAACGTTCCTTACGCAAAACTGCATTTTTTGCAAAAGCCTGCTTTAATGCCATAAAATCACCTGCTTTCAAGATAGTCGATAATCTCTGAAATCGGCGCGCTGTTGTTGTCGCAAACAACCAAGTCAGCAACCGCCTTAACCTCGTCAAGCGCGTTTGCTACGGCAACACCGAGATTTGCATTTTTTATCATCGCGGCGTCGTTTTTGTAATCGCCGAGAGCAACGGAAAAACGATTTTCCGCGCCGACGATTTTGATGAGCTCCGCGAAACCGCGCGACTTGTCAACGCCCCTCGGCAAGCACTCGAAAAAAATTGCCGCGGAACGCATTCTTGTCACGTCATCAAAGCCGCTTTCCGTCATCTTTTCGATTTCATCAAGCACCTCGGGCGCCGCCGTGAACAGAAATTTCAGCCAGCCCTCGTCGGGTATCTCGTCAAGCGGTCTTAAATCGGGAACAACGCCCTCCATATCGAGATGACGCTGCTCGTAATCGTTCATAAAAGGAACGTAAACCGTCTGCTCGCAAAGCACCTCAACGCCAACTCCCGAAAATCTGTCGGTTATTTTGCGGATATGCTCGCGCGCCTTTGAGTCGATTGCGCAGCGCCACAAAAACTTGTCGGAGCTGAAATCATACACCGCCGCGCCGTTGAAAATCACGCACGGCACATTCGGGCAAATCTCCTCGGCAACCCTCTTTGCCATCGAATAGCCGCGCCCCGTGGCAATCGTGAAAATCCCTCCGCCCGCGCGAAAACGCTCAATCGCCGCCATATCTTTCGGGTGAATTTTCTTCTCGCTCGTGAGAAGCGAGCCGTCAAGGTCGGTCATAAAAATTATATTCTTGAAATCCATAAATCACTCAATTTCTCTCAAATACTCGGGCAAATCGCTGTCGAATTCAAGAAAGCTCGAACCGCTCTTTGAATTCTTCATACGACATAGTTTTATTTTTATGTTGTTCTAAATCTTCTTCCGTCATTCGTAAAATGTTGTCGATTTCAATTCTTCTCTCTTGCGGAATGTTCATTTCAATGTTTTCGTCCATAAAGCCACCTCTTTATCTAAATAATTAGGATTTTCGGTCACTCAATCTCTTTCAAGAACTTTTTGAAATAATCGGGCAAATCGCTGTCGAATTCAAGATACTCGCCTGTTCGCGGGTGAACGAAACCGATTTTTTTCGCGTGAAGACACTGCCCGCCGAGCCACTTCGGTTTTCCGTTTCCATAAACCTCGTCGCCCGCAACCGCGTGTCCGATATAAGACAAATGCACGCGAATTTGATGCGTCCGTCCTGTTTCAAGCCGCACGCAAAGGTGCGTGTAGCCCGCAAAATTCCGCAAAACCGTATAATGCGTAATCGCCTCGCGGGAGTTTTCCGCCGTCACGCACATTTTCTTGCGGTCGGTTTTGTGCCTTCCGATAGGCGCGTTCACCGTGCCGTCCTGCTTTATGCTTCCGCAAACAACCGTCTGATATTCGCGCGTGAACGAGTGCGCCTTTATCTGCTCGGACAAACCGATGTGCGCGAAATCATTCTTCGCGACAATCAGCAGCCCGCTTGTGTCCTTGTCAATTCTATGAACAATCCCCGGGCGAATTTCGCCGTTAATCCCCGAAAGGCTGTCCTTGCAGTGATACATCAGCGCGTTCACCAAAGTCCCCGAAAAATGCCCCGCGGCAGGATGAACGACCATTCCCTTCGGCTTGTTCACCACCAGCAAATCCGCGTCCTCATAGACAATATCAAGCGGAATGTCCTCGGGGAGAATGTCCTGCACCTCGGGCTCGGGTATCTTTACAAGCGCAATTTCACCCGTTTTCAGCACGGTTTTCTTGTCGGCACTTTTCCCGTTCACCGTCACAAGTCCGCGCTCAATCAGCTTTGCTGCGGCGCTTCGGGAAAGCTCGCTGTTATCGGAAATAAGCTTGTCGAGCCGATTTTCGCCGTCGCCAAATATCTCAAGATTTTCAATCATCGCCGTCAACCGTTTCGGGAGCTTGCTTCTTTTTCTTCTTTTCGCGAACCTCGTCCACAATCACCATAATCATCAGCAGTCCCGCTCCGCAAACCGCGCAAATATCCGCGAAATTGAAAATCGGGAAGTTGATGAGGCGAAAATCGATGAAGTCAACCACAAGTCCGTCGTTGAAAATTCTGTCGATAAGGTTTCCGATGCCGCCGCCGATTATCAGCGAAACCGCCGCCATATAAATCGGACGCTTCACGCGCTTCGTTACCATCAGAAACAGCAGCCCCAAAATCACAATCGACGTTATCACAATCAGCAGAATTGTCTGTCCGCTGAGCTTACTGAAAGCCGCGCCGTTGTTGAGGCAGTAGTAGATGTTCAGCACCTCGGTATCGCCGACTTTAATGATGTGAATGGTGTTGTCAAGCTCCATATTTGACACGACAAGCCACTTTGTCAGCCTGTCAATCCCGACCATCGCCGCCGCAAACAGAAGCCAGATATATTGCATATAATTCTTAATTTTCACCGGAATTTGCCCTCTCAAAGTAAAATAAGGAAAGGAATTTATTCAAAAGCGCGTTCCTTTCCTTATTATGATTATTCAAAATTCAGCTTGATAACCTCGGCACAACGCTTGCAGAGAGTAGGATATTTTTCGTCGCAGCCAACGCTGTCGTCAAATTTCCAGCAGCGTGCGCAAGGCTCGCCGGACTTCTTCGTTACGGTAACCGAGCAAGCGCTGCCCTTGTACTCGCCCTCGCCGCCGACATTTACGACAGCCTTCGACACGATACAAGCGTCAGCAAGGTCGCTTTCGAGCGCCTTCAGCGACTCGTCCGCGGTGAAAATCGCAACCTCTGCTTCAAGCGGCTTTCCGATAATCTTCTCGGCGCGCTTTTGCTCGAGAGCAGCCAAAACGTCGTCACGAACCGCGTGGATTTTCGCCCATTTTTCCTCATCAGCCGTAACTCCCGTC
>CAMEQX010000171.1 GCA_945933905.1 uncultured Clostridia bacterium | reverse complement strand
TCATCGGCGGACATAGTGTTGTTGCGAAGCGGCTCCTCCTCGATTTCCGGAGCAGCCTCCACGGGCGGCACGCCGAGTTCTTCTCTGATAGCCGAAACGTCAGTCTTGTGCTGATTGAGAATTTCATCGGTATCAGCAATGCTTGCGACGGGCGCGGCTTGAGGCTGAGGCGCGGGAGCGGGCTGAACGGGCTGAGCGGGCTGAGCGGGCGCGTCAGCCTTGAAAAGCTCCTTGAAATTCTCGAGAGCCTTCTCGTAGTTGAAGCTGTCGCCCTCGAATTTCACCCAATAGCTGTCATAGGGCGTCATTCCGCGGGTTTTCCTCACGATATCCATAACGCTGTATTTTTCAAGTCCCAGCGAAGAAAGCGCGTTTCGTGTAAACGGCGTATATTCCTGAAAAACGCGGCTTGACAGGAAAAAGTAAATATCTGCGATTGTAAGCGGACGGTTTATGGGAGTGAGCATTTCTTCCTTGTACTTTGTGATAATGCGAAAGCTCACGCCCTTGTCGGCGGAAATTTCATATTCTGCGACAGGGCTGTCCTCTTTGTACAGCTCGTATTTCATCGGCAGCGGCAGCTCAAACGAGTGATTGTCCACCAATCTGTAACGGTTGCGCTTTAATACATTTCCCATAGCTGTTCCTCCGGGTTATTTTATGGAACGCGGCGCTTTTTTGCCGCAATAATATATTTTACAATAATCCATTTTCATTATAGCACTTTTTTTCCATTTATTCAAGAGGTGTAACGGACGTTTTTTCTCAAATTGTCAATGTAATCTTCACAAAACGCTTTTTGTGTTTTTGTGGAAAATTCATAAAAATTCAAAAAAACTCGGGAAGATTTTATATTGCTGTTTACAAAAAGGAATTTTTATGATATAATGATTTTAAGCCTTTACAACGGAATACCGCAAATGCGAGTGTTCTTGAAAAATAAATTTGTGAAACGGGGAGAATGCAATGAAATTCAAAACATTACTTATGATTGCGGCAGTGCTGTTTGCTATCGTGCCGATGATAGCTTTTGCGGTTGTAAGCAACAGCGCGCTTGGTTCAAGCGGCGTAAAGGAGTTCAAGGAAATCGTGACCTCCGTCGCGGAAAATCAGGCTTCTCCGCTGAACGCAATTATTGACAGCGCAAAGTCCGACATCGCTTTTCTCGCAAGCATTGATTCGGTAAAGGGCGCGGCGGTTTCGGGTATGTCAAACAACGACGCTGACGCACTTTTGAAGAACTTTGCCGACGGAAATTCGCTTATTGCCGGCGCTAGAATTGTCAACAACAGCGGCAAGATTATCGCGGGCACAGATTCCGGAAAGGCGCTCGAAAACGCTTCGGGCTATTCTGCCTTTGCGGACGAAACGCTCTATTTTGATGACGCTTCGGGCAAAACCAACACAAATTCGACTATGATTATCAAGAAGAACTTCGGTCAGTGCTTCATCTTGGTTTCATACGATATCTTCGGCGACAACTCTTTCCTTTCGAGAATTTGCAACAACGCGAAATTCTATGACGAGGGCAACGTGATTATCGTTGATTCCAAGGGCTTCTGGAGCACGGGCAGCGGCTATAACAACAGCTCTGTCCTCAACTCCGACGTTGCCGCGAAGATTTCTTCTCTCGCGGACGGCTCGGTTTCCGGCTTGTTCAACTATAAGGGCACCGACGGCAAGGACAATCTCGCGGCTGCAATCAAGGTTGGCGGCGAAGGCGGACTCACCGCGGTTGTAAGCTGCCCGTCAAACAGAGATGTTCATTTCTCGCGCGGCGCTTCCACCACAATCATCATCGTGACAATCGTTCTGGGCATTGTTTCGGTAATTCTGGCGATTGTAATTTCGGGCGTTCTCACGGCTCCTCTGAAGAACATTCAGAAAACTCTCGAAACCATCCGCAACGGCGACCACGAGGCTCGTATCAAGAATATGAACAACAACGAGTACGGTCAGCTTTCGAGAGCGTTCAACAATCTGGTTGACGATATCGTAGTCAGCGAGGACAGATACAGAAACATCTCCGAGATGTCCGACAACATCATTTTCGAGTGGAATTTCAAGACAAACGAGGTTGTGTTCTCCAACAACTTTAATAAAAAGTTCAGCTATCGCGCTCCCTCCAACCACTTCGGCGACAGCTTCCTCCTCAAAGCAAAGGTTCACCCCGACGACCTCGACAGATACAGAAAAGACCTCGACCTGCTTGAAAAGGGCAACAATTTCGAGCGAAATGAGTATCGTATCAAGAACATTTTCGGCGACTTTATCTGGGTACTTATGAGAACCGCGACGCTGAAGGACAACGACGGCAAGCCCGTTAAGGTTGTCGGAGTTATGGTTGATATCGACCGCGGAAAGAAGTCCGAGCAGCAGCTCACCGAGCGCGCAAGCTATGACGCTCTCACCGAGCTTTACAACCGTGAAACAATCGAAAATCAGATTGACAACGAGATTTCGCTCTCCGAGATGCGTAAATCCGAGATGGCGGTTCTGTTCATCGACGTCGATGACTTCAAGCACTACAACGACAATTACAGCCACGCGACAGGCGACCAGGTACTTAAATTCCTTGCGAAGACGATTAAGACCGAGGTTGACGGCGTAGGTTTTGCGGGAAGATACGGCGGCGACGAGTTTATCGTGCTGCTCCGTGACGCAGAAACAAACGACCCCGCGCTCTTTGCTCAGCGCATTATCGCGAAGCTGAACGAGGGCTTTGACGCGGATATCGGCGAGCGTCTCACGGTAAGCGTTTCCATCGGTATCGCGCTTATCAAGGACAACTACAACACCCGCGTTGAATACCTCATCGGTAAAGCAGACGACGCGATGTACTCCGTTAAGAAGAGCGGTAAGTCCAACTACGCGTTCATCAACTAAGAGTATTTTTGTAAGATTTCAATGCCGCGCGTTTTGTGCGGCATTGTTTTTTGGGAGGAAAAATGGAAATCAAAGACGAAAGAATTGACAACGGAAAAGCGTTTGATTGGGGGAGAACCTCAGCGGAGTATGCGAAATTCCGCGACATTTACCCCGAAGCGTTCTACGAGAAAATCGCGGGCAGAGGTTTGTGTACAAGCGGGCAAAGGGTGCTTGATTTAGGCACGGGAACAGGCGTTTTGCCGCGAAATATGTACATATTCGGCGCGCGCTGGACAGGAACGGACATTTCCGAGGAGCAGATAAAACAAGCGAAAAAGCTGTCCGAGGGAATGGATATCGAGTATATCGCGGCGGCAGCGGAAGCGCTGGACTTCCCCGAAAACACCTTTGATGTAATCACGGCGTGCCAGTGTTTTTGGTATTTCAAGCACGAGCAGATTGCGCCGATTTTGCACAAAATGCTGAAACCGAACGGACGATTTGTGGCGCTGCTGATGAATTGGCTGCCGTTTGAGGACAAGATTGCGGGCGCCAGCGAGGAGCTCGTCCTGAAATACAACCCCGAATGGAGCGGCGCGGGCGAGAAGGTTCACCCGATTGCCGTTCCCGAGTGCTATGACGAATATTTTGAGCTTGCCTTTCACGAGGAATATCTGCTGAATGTTCATTTCACTAGGGAGAGCTGGAACGGCAGAATGAAGGCTTGCCGCGGTATCGGCGCTTCCTTGTCAAGCGAAAAAATCTCAGAGTGGGAGCGCGAGCACCAAAATCTCCTCGCCGAAATCGCCCCCGAGGAGTTTGATATCCTGCATTTCGCCGCCCTCGCGGAACTGAAAGTGAAAAAATAAACCAAATCCCCGTCGTCAAGGCGGGGATTTTTGTGAAAATTTGGCTTATCAAAAAGCGCATTTTTTCGAGATAAATCGGCAAAATATTTGTAAAATCTTTTTGAGAGGAGATTTCTATGAATATTTCAAATCAAGAGTACGGCGAGCTTGCGAAGCGCATTTCACCGCCGTCCTCGATGGCGAAAACGATACCGATGGCGTTTTTGATAGGCGGCGCAATCTGCACGCTCGGCGAGGCGCTTTTGAATATGTACGGTGTGATCGGATTTTCTCAGGACGACGCGGGCGCGCTCACGTCAATGACGCTGATTTTTCTCAGCGCGCTGTTGACGGGCTTCAAGTTGTACGACAGAATTGCTCAGCACGCGGGCGCAGGCACGCTTGTTCCCATAACCGGCTTCGCGAATTCGATTGTTTCGCCCGCGCTTGAGTTCAAGAGCGAGGGCTATGTACTCGGGCTCGGTGCGAAGATGTTCGTAATCGCAGGCCCCGTGCTTGTTTACGGCATCTCGGCTTCGATTGTTTACGGCATAATTTACTATATCCAAACGCTTTTGTAAGGGGGAATTTTTGTGGCGATTTGCGAGGGAAAAACCTTTCGTTACAGCAACGCTTCGATAGTTTCATACGGGAGCGTTGCGGGAAAAGTCGAGAGCG
>CAMEQX010000170.1 GCA_945933905.1 uncultured Clostridia bacterium | reverse complement strand
TAACGAGGCTTGCGACGCCGAGAAGGTTTCCGTGAACGGAAAAACCGCGCGCGCTTCCTACGAGGTTAAAACGGGCGACATCATCGAAATAAACATCGGAAAACCGCTTAAGGTGCGTGTTCTTGATATCAAAGAGTTCACCAAAAAGGAAGACGCAGCTGCGCTTTATGAGGTTGTCTGAAATTAAGCAAAAAACGAATATTGCTCTCCCCCGCCGAATAGATTAGAGCAACAATGATTGTTATAAGGACGGGGGGCTTTTTTATGCAAAACAACTCAATTTCCGCACCGCAGAATATTGTAATGGAGAACCGAAAATCTCTGCGCGTTTCGGGCGTTAAGGACATCGACAGCTTCACGGAAACGCGGATTGTCCTTTCGACGATTATGGGCGAGCTTGTCATCAAGGGCGAGGATTTGCACGTCACAAATCTTGACGCGGAAACGGGCGACTTTTCAATGACGGGGAGCATCTCCTCTTGCTCGTACAGCCGAAAAAGCGTGATGGACGGACCGATTAAAAAGCTGTTTCGATAAGCGGAGGATTTTATGAATATCAGTATTCCCGATTGCTTTATGATTGCGTTTTTCGTGGGACTTGTCTTTGGGCTGGTCTATGAGGCGCTGAGGATTGTAAGGCTGATTTTGAGGTTTAAAGCAGCGGTTTTCATCTGCGATATAGTTTTCTTCGTGCTTGCAGCTTTCGTGGTGATAAAGCTTTCGGTTTTGCTCGGGAATTTCGTGAGAATTTACACGATTTTCGGCTTCGGCGCAGGCGTTTTCACCTATATCGTTACAATCGGTCGCCTGCTCAACCTTATTGAAAGCGCGGCTTCGGTTGCTTGGAGATTGACAATCGGGAAGATTATTCGGAAAATCGGCGGTTTTATGCGAAAAACCTTTGTGGGAATTATACAGAAAGTAAAAGGTGCTTTTGTGAGAGTATCCAAATATTTCGCAGAACAGCCCGAAAAACGCTTTAGGCACTTGAAATCAGAGGACGAAAAAGTGTATAATAAAAAGAGATTAGATAAAATTGGGGAAGGTGAAAATAATGTCATCAAAGCAAATGTCAGGAGAGGTCTGCAATAGTCCGAAAAAACATCGGCTTTTTAGGTTTCTTGTCGGCGCAGCGCTTTTGGTTGTCGCGATTTTTATTGTATATGTTCTCGTTTCCGATATGATGCAAATTCAAAAGGATACCGAAACCTACAACAATCTTGTTGCAAAAACAAATGCCATTACCGAGGAAAACGCGCAGATTACGAATTACCTCGAAAATGACGCAAATTTGAAGGAATATATCGAAGAAATCGCCCGCGAAAAGCTGGATTACGCAAATCCCGATGAGAGAATTTATTACGTTGTTCCCTCCGCGACCGAATAAAAATTTCAGCCCTTCGGGGCTGTTTTTTTGACTTTTTTTGCAGAAAATGAGTATAATAGTTGAGTGGATTTTTGTTTTGGGAGTATCTTATGAGTATTCTGAAACGGCTTGCAAAAAAGGTCTTTAACAGAACGTCGGTCTGCGTTTTCGGGATTGTCGTGCAGCTGGGCTATTTCGCTTCGCTTTGTCTGGGACTTGGATTTTGCTATAACGCGTCTTATCTGATTTTTCAAGTGCTGGGCGTTGTCACGTCAATGCTCATCATAAATTCCGACATCAACCCGAGCTATAAAATTGCTTGGATTTTGGTGATTATGGCGCTGCCGATTTTTGGGGTGATGTTTTACATTTTCTTTGGAAACAGCAGCTCCGGAAACCGTCTGCGAAAGAAAATGTTCCCTTTCATCGAACACGAGCGCCTTCTCCTCTCGCAGAACGAGAAAGTCATCAAAAAGCTCGCCGAAACCGAGCCGCTGTCTATCGCAAGACAAGTCGAGTATCTCACGAAATTCGGCAGCGCGGTTTGTGACAACACAAAAACCGTGTATCTTCCGAGCGGCGAGGATAAATTCGCGGCGCTTCTCGGTGAACTTGAAAAAGCGAGAACCTTCATCTATCTCGAATATTTCATCATCGGCGAAGGCAAAATGTGGAACACAATCCTTGAAATTCTCGAGAAAAAAGCAAAGCAAGGCGTTGATGTGCGGGTGATTTATGACGATATCGGCTGCCTGCTTACGCTTCCCGATAAGTATGACAAAGTGCTTGAGAAAAAGGGCATAAAGTGCCGCGTATTCAACAAATTCAAGCCGTTTTTGTCGAAGAAGATGAATAACCGCGACCATAGAAAAATCTTCGTAATCGACGGAAAAACCGCCTTTACGGGCGGAATAAATCTCTCGGACGAGTATATAAATGAGATTGAAATGCACGGTCACTGGAAGGACACCGCCGTTATGCTCAAAGGGCAGGCTGTCCGTAGCTTTACCGTGATGTTTCTATCAATGTGGAACTTTCTTTCGGGTGAAAAGCCGAGCGATTTCCCGAGCTATCTCCCCGATTTCTCCGAGAAAAACGGCGCGAGAGGCTTTGTTATCCCGTTCACCGACAGCCCGCTTGACGACGAGCCTATCGGCGAAAACGTCTATCTTAACATCATAAACAGCGCGCAGAAGTATGTTTATATCACAAGCCCCTATCTTATTATCGACAACGAAATGCAAAACGCACTCACCCTTGCGGCAAAAAGCGGCGTTGATGTGAGGATAATCACGCCGCACGTTCCTGATAAATGGTATGTCCACGCGGTAACACGCGCTCACTACCGCAAGCTTGCCGCGCTCGGCGTGAAAATCTACGAATATACGCTTGGATTTATCCACTCAAAGAGCTTTGTCAGCGACGACACAACCGCTGTTGTCGGGACAATAAATCTCGACTATCGCAGCTTTTATCTACACTTTGAATGTGCCGCGTGGCTGTATAAAACCGACTGTATCGCCGATATCAAAAGCGATTTCCTCAAAACCCTTGACGAGTGCGAGGAAATAACCTATGACGACTGCCTTTCCGAAAATGTGTTTGTCAGAGCGCTTCGGGTTGTTTTGAAGCTGTTTTCGCCGCTGATGTGAATATTATCGGAGATTGTTTCATATCTTGTAAATATAACGCTAGTGCATAAATTCTTCTCGGAGGTACAAAAATGCAAGATTATTTGCCCGAAGGGTATTTGCTCACCACTGATGACAATATCGTTACAATTTCCACGCGCGCGCTCCTTTATGAAGCAAAGGTTACGGGAAAAATTCTGGAAGCGCCCTGTCTTGTCTGCGACAGCAAGCATAATTTGATTATCGGTTTAGGCTGTATGAAGGGCGTTATCCCGCGGGAAGAAGGCGCGCTCGGGATTTCCGAGGGAGCAACCAAGGATATCGCGCTTATTTCAAGGGTAAACAAGCCCGTTTGCTTTGTGGTGAAAAGCTTTGCCGTTGATGAAAACGGCTCGGAATACGCGATTTTGTCGCGCCGTGAAGCGCAGCAAAGGTGCAAGGAAAACTATCTCGACCAGCTCACAGAGGGCGATGTTATTCCCGCAAAGGTCACGCATCTCGAGCAATTCGGCTGCTTCGTTGACGTCGGCTGCGGAATTCCCTCGCTTATTCCCATTGACTTGATTTCGGTTTCGCGCATTTCTCACCCTTCCGACAGATTTTTCGTCGGTCAGGAAATCAAGGCAGTGGTGAAATCGTTTGACGGCGACCGAATTTGCCTTTCACACAAGGAACTCCTCGGCACTTGGGAAGAAAACGCCGCCCTTTTTGAGCAAGGCGAAACGGTAACGGGGATTGTCCGCTCGGTTGAAGAATACGGCATTTTCGTTGAACTCGCGCCAAACCTCGCGGGACTTGCCGAGCCGCGAGCCGATGTTTCCGTAAATCAGCGCGCGTCCGTTTACATAAAAGCGATAATTCCTGAGAAGATGAAAATAAAGCTCATCATCGTGAACACGTCCGAATGCGCGTTTCACAACAATGAGCCTAGATATTTCATAAATTCGGGGCATATCGACAGGTGGGTTTACTCTTCCCCGCTCTGCCCTAAGCTTATCGAAACGGATTTTACTCACCCTTGATTTTCTTGCGATACTCACGGGCGGCGTTTTCCATTTTATTGTCGCCGAATTCGTAGTAAACCTTGTCTTTCAGCTTATCGGGAAGATACTGCTGCTTGACGTAATGGTTCGGGTAATCGTGCGGATAGAGATAGTGCTGACCTTTAACAGCCGCGTCCTCGCCGTCGCAGTGCTTGTTCTGAAGATGACGTGGGAAATCTCCCGTCACGCCGTTTTGCACGTCCGCAAGCGCCGCATTTATCGCGTTGTAGGCGCTGTTGGATTTTGGCGAGGTTGCAAGCAGGACAATCGCGTTTGCAAGAGGAATTCTCGCTTCGGGAAGCCCCAGCTGCATCGCGCTGTCAACGCAGGCTTTGACTATCGGAATTGCCATCGGATACGCTAAACCAACGTCCTCTGCGGCAATCACAAGCAGTCTTCTCGATAGCGAGA
>CAMEQX010000169.1 GCA_945933905.1 uncultured Clostridia bacterium | reverse complement strand
GCAAATACGACAATTTTTACAGGCAAACAGCGGAGAAATCCGCTTTAATATAAGGTTTCGGCTCTGTGTTTTCGCAGAGCCGAGATTTTACATAATGGGAGAAGAAAAAATGAACGAAAAAAGAATAAAGCGCGGGGAAATCTACCTCGCCAATCTTGAACCGATAATCGGCAGCGAACAGGGCGGCTTTCGTCCGGTGGTGATTCTGCAAAACAATGTTGGCAACAAGCACAGCCCGACTACAATCGCCGCGCCAATCACAACAAAGCGCATTCCGAACAGGCTTCCCGTGCACGTTTTCACGTTCGCGGGGAGTTCGGGTTTGCCGCAAAATTCAAGCATAATGCTTGAGCAAATCCGCGTTCTCGACAAATCGCGCTTGACCGATTATATCGGCAAAATAAACGATTTCACAATGGACGAGGTTGACCGCGCGCTGAAAATTAGCGTGGGCTTAAACTCAAAATACAACTGAGGTGCAGTATGGATAACGAGGCAATTATTAGATACAAATTCTACTTGTGCAGAATTTTTCTGGACAAGATTTTAGCCGAAAACTTGATTACAAGAACGCAGAGAGCAAGCCTTGAAAACGCTGTTATAAAGCGGCTTGCGGGACTTTGAACTAATGTCACTTTTCGTCAATTTTGATGCAAAAATCCGCAGATATTTTGTCTGGTTTGGTGATAGATTAAGCGAGAATTTTTCGGTATAATGTGCTGTGAAAGGAGCTGAAAAAATGGCTGAAATCACTATAATTCCGGCGAAAAATCAGCCGTCGGAAATTGTCCGAACCGCCGCTTACGTGCGAGTATCAAGCGACAGCGAAGACCAGCTGAACTCGTTCGCAGCGCAGATTCGCTACTACACCGAGCTGCTCAAAAACAGCACAGATGCGGTGCTCGTGGATATGTACGCGGACGAAGGAATCACCGGCACTTCTGCGGCAAAACGTCCGGATTTTCAGCGGCTGATGAACGATTGCCGAAAGGGAAAAATCGACCGAATTCTCACAAAATCCGTGTCACGATTTGCGCGAAACACGACCGAATGTCTGGCGGCTGTACGCGAGCTGAAAGCGCTTGGCATAAGCGTTTACTTCGAGAAAGAGGACATCGAAACCGCCGAAATCAGCACGGAAATGCTGCTGACTTTGTACAGTCAATTCGCGCAGGAAGAATCGATTTCAATCTCAAAAAACTGCCGAATCGGTATCAAAAATCGAATGGCTGACGGCACTTACAAAAATCCGTCCGCGCCTTTTGGGTATGAATATGTTGACGGAAAACTTCGCGTAAATCCCGAGAAAACTGCGATTGTAAAGCGGATTTTTGAGTGGTACGCCAGCGGAATCGGAATGAGCGAAATCACTGCTCGACTGAATTTGCAAGGCAACGAAATCTGGCATCGCGGGACTGTTCGCAGCATTCTCACAAACGAAAAATATATCGGGGATTCGCTGCTGCAAAAGCGCTTTACGACCGACACTTTGCCCTTCAAAAAAATCAAAAATCGCGGCGAAAAAGAGCAGTTTTATGTCAGCGGAACGCACGAGCCGATTGTGGAAAAATCGGTCTTCGACAGCGTTCAGAAGTTATTCTCGGAACGCGAAAAACCAAGCGGATTTGTGAAAGAAATCAGCCCGTTCAGAAGGAATATTTTCTGCGGAAACTGCGGCGTTTCATTCAGGCGAAAACGGCAGAGAAATCACGTTTATTGGGTTTGCAGAAAGCACGATGAGTCTGCCGAAAATTGCCCGATAAAGCAGATTAGAGAAAGCGAAATTTGCGCGGCATTCGTGAGATTGTGGAACAAGCACCAAGCACATTACAAAGCCATTCTTGTGCCAATGTTAAGGCAACTTGAAATTCTTTACGAGAAAGAAAAATCCGGCAATTTTCAGCTTGCAAATCTGCGGAAAGATATCGCAGAAATAAAGCAGCAAATCCACTTGCTGACGGTGCTGAACTCGCAGGGAACGCTGGATGATGCGTACTTCAAATCGCGCTCGCAGGAGCTGGACCGGAAGCTGATGACGGCGAAAAAACAGCTTCGCGCAAGCCTTGATGATGAGGAAAACGAACGGCTTGACGAGCTGCGAAAACTGATTGCAATTCTCGAAAAATCCGAGCAGATAACCGAATTTGACGAGATAAAATTCGGGCAAATCGTGAGCAAAATCACGGTGCTTTCGGAGTCGGAAATACGGTTCGATTTAATCGGTGGGATTGGCTTTACAGAGCCGATTGAGAGGTGACAAAATGCTGAAAAACAGAAGTATTCCGTTCGGCTATTGCGTGGTGAATGGCGGCTTTGCGGTGAACGAAATCGAAGCCGAAGCGGTGCGAAAAATCTTTACCGACTACATAAGCGGGAAATCGCTGAAAGCAATCGCCGTCAAGATGAAAATTCCGTACAATTCGGGGAAAAGCTGGAATAAAAACACGGTCAGCCGAATCCTCGACAACAAAAAATACACCGGCGAAAACGGCTGCCCGAGGATTGTTTCAGACGAAGATTTCTTGCGTGTGTCGCAAATAAAAGCTGAACGCAACAAGTGTCGTAAACCCGCTCTACGAGCCGATTTGCAGGATAGTCAACAAGAGGACTTTACGGCAACCGAATATGTTTCAAACGAAGAAATTGAACGGATTTCAAATGAGATAAAACGACTTTTGCAAGCGGAAAATTCCGAAAAAGAAACGATTCAAAACTTGATTTTGAAGTGTGCGCAAATGAAATATTCTGCGATAATCGAGGTGAAAAAATGACGGAAACAGACGTTGCGAATAAGCCGAAAATCATCGTAATTCCTGCGAAAAATCGCGATGAAATTCGGCGAAAAACGCGCTTGAAAGTCGCCGCGTACTGCCGCGTCAGCACCGACCAGGAGGAGCAGGAATCGAGCTACGAAGCGCAGATTTCCTACTACACCGAGAAGATAAAAAACAACTCGGAATGGGCGCTCGCGGGGATTTTTGCGGACGAGGGAATTACCGGAACTCAGGCGAAAAAACGTCCCGAATTTCTGAAAATGATTGGGCTTTGCCGGCAGCGAAAAATCGACCTCATTCTCACGAAATCCCTGTCAAGATTTGCACGAAACACGGTTGACAGCCTGAACTACATACGCGAGCTGAAAGCGCTTGGCATTGCGGTTTTCTTCGAAAAAGAGAACATAAACACGCTCGAATCGGACACCGAAATGATGCTGACGATTATGTCCTGTTTCGCGCAGGCGGAGTCCGAATCAATCAGCAAAAACGTGTCGTGGGGCATTAGGCAGAGCTTCAAAAACGGCAAGGTTACGCTGCAGTTTTCCCGACTGCTCGGGTATCGGAAAGGCGCGGACGGAAACGTGGAAATTGACAGCGATGAGGCGAAAATTGTTCAAGATATTTTCCGCTGCTATCTCGAGGGAATGAGCCTGAATTTGATTGCAGACAGGCTTAACGACAGGGGGTTAACGACAAAGGGAAACGGCTCGCCGTATCGAAAAGAGGTCGTTCGGCGCATTCTCACGAACGAAAAATACGTCGGTGACGCGCTTCTGCAAAAGACTTTTATTACCGATTGCATCACGAAAAAATCCCGGAAAAATTACGGAGAATTGCCGATGTATCTGGTGAAAAATCATCACAAGCCGATAATTTCACGCGCTGATTTTAACCGTGTTCAAGAGGAAATGGCGCGCCGTTCGGCGAAGCGTGTGATTGCCAATAAGCTTGGCAAGAAGGGGAAATACAGCGCGAAATATGCTCTCTCGGAGCTTCTGATTTGTGGTGAATGTGGGGCAAATTATCGGCGAGTCACTTGGACTGCAAAGGGGTTCAAGGAGATAAAATGGCGGTGCGTCAACCGTTTGCTGTACGGGAAAAAAGTGTGCACGTGTTCGCCGACGATTGACGAGAAATCGCTTCACAATGCGATTGTTGCGGCAATAAATGAGTTTTGTGATGTTAAAGAAGATGTCGCGAAAGCGCTTCGGGAGAGCGTTTGCGAGGTGCTTGACCCGAACCAAAACGGCAATGTGCAAGCAGCGCAGCAGAGAATCAACGAGCTTGCGAGAAATATTGACGAGCTGATTAAGCTGGCGACTGAACCCGAAAATACTAAAGAAGCGATGTGTGATATCGAGAAATTCAGCGAGGAAATGAAAAATCTCCGTGAATTTGTTGAGAGCGAAAAGCGAAAAAACGCTGCCGCTGAAAGTAATTCCGAGCAGCTCAACGCTGTGCTTGAACGGATTGAAAACGAAGATTTCAAGCTGACCGAATATAATGATGTGGCGGTGAGGCAGCTTGTTGAACGGGTTGTGGTTGAGGGCAAAAACTGCATAACGGTGAGGTTTAAGGGTGGGTTTGAGGTGAGAAAGGAGTTGGACAATGACGGCTGAAAAGAAAGGAATCACGGTCAAAGTCGACGCGGAACTTCACGCGGAGGTTCGGCAGTATCTTGAGGAA
>CAMEQX010000168.1 GCA_945933905.1 uncultured Clostridia bacterium | reverse complement strand
CGCGGAAATCCTGTTCAAAACGCGGTTTGTGCGGCGGGTTTACCTTATGGGAAAGCCGAAAAGCGATGTTCCCGCGGCGGTGAACAAGAGCATCTTTACCGCGCCTGAGCGTGATTTCTCGCAGAGCGCTCCTCAACCGACCGCGCTTGCCGAAAGCGATGTTGTGTCGATGACCAACCAGCCAAGCGGCTCGCTTCCCGCTCTCGAAATGCAAAAGGGACAGCGGTTGTCGCTGGCGGGGTACTTAGGAACGCGGTTTTCGGTGTGGTTCACCAGCGAAAAGCCTGTCGGAATGGACATCGACGCCTACGCTTTTCTGCTTGATGAAAACGAAAAGGCGCTTGATGACACAAGCCTTGTGTTCTTCGGGAACGAAAGCTCCCCGAACGGCGAGGTGCGCTTTTTCACGAATGACGGGCATCTCGAAATCGACCTTGCGAAAGTTGATTACCGCGTGAAGAAAATCACGCTTGCCTACTCGATTTACGCGGGAAATGCAAACAGCAACTTTTCGCTTGTCAGAAACCCGCGCGTGTCGCTCAGAACCGACTTTGAGCGGCTGTCGTTCGTGATGAGCGACCTGAAAAACGAAACCACGGCAGTCGCGCTTGAAATCTATCTTTACAAGGGCGAGTGGAAAATTTCCGTTGTCGGAAGCGGCTATAATAACGGTATGGCAAGGCTTTGCAACAGCTTCGGCATTCAGGTTGAAGAATAAAAGAGGAGAAAAAAGAAATGGCGTTACGGGAGTTTACGAGATATGTCGGCTATGAAAGCGCCGACAGCTTTCGGGGATTTCTGATACAGCAGTTTGCGGCTTCACAAAAGGGCGGACTGTTCATTAAAGAAAAGCTGCCGATGGCGACGACAACCGAGATTTCGGCGGCGTCGGCTTATACGGCGGCAAGCTTCGACAAGGCGGACGATATCAAAAAAGCGCTTGAAATCTGGCTTCACGACGCAAATATTCCGTGTGACAGCGCGGCGCTTGCCGAAATTATGGCGAAGGCTGTCGAGGAGTGCGGCGCGAACAAGAAAAATACTTATTTCGTGATTTTGTGCTGGCTGATAAAATATCTCGGCGCACGCCCGTCAAATTTGCTGTTTATCGGCGCGCCTTCGCTTCGCGAGCTGTATTTTCTGCTGATGATGCAGGCGGCTGGAGTTAAAATCACGCTGGTGAGCTACGGGCTGGACAAGGATTTCGCAAAGCTTGGGTTCTCGGACAGAATTGTCGTCAAAACAGGCAAGGAAACCGCGCCGCTTCAAATCGATTTCAGCAAAATCGACCTGTCGCAAGAAGCAAAACTCGCCGAAATGCACGCCGAGGGAGAACGCGTAAGCGGGCTTATAAAGCGGCTTTCCACAACGGCTGCGGGGATTTTCGAGGACTTCCTCAAGGACAGAAAATCCCGCGTTATCGCAAGCGGCGGCGTTTACACAGAGGACGGCGAAATTCCCGTTTACTGCGCGGCACTGCTTGGATTTGACGAGGACGTTGTTTATACGAATATGCTCGTGAAGTTCAAGGAGAGCTTCGCGGGACAGAAAAAGCAGCTCATCTTCATCGAGAAAACGCTCTCGAACCCGAACGCAGACGAGGTTAAACAGCTCGGCGCGGTCACTCGGACGGGCACGGAAGCGATGATTGACGCGCTGGCGATGTCGATAAATCTGCCCGGCGACAGAACGCGAACCGCGCTTGCTCAGCGGGCGCTGAAAGAGGTGCTGACGAGCCTCGATACAGGAAATCAGACCGTTGTGCTGAACTACGCGAACAAGCTGATAACGTGGCTCTACCGCTGCACTCAGGCGCGAAAATACTCCGTGCGCTACGAGGATATTCCCGTGATTTTGTATTACGGAGATATTTCACAAAGCGAGGTGTATTTCCTCAACTTTATGTCGCGCTGCGGGTTTGACGTAATTTACATCTCCCCCGACCTCAGCCACGCCGCGCTTGCCGCTTCAAAAAATCTTGACGCGAGAATGCAGATTTTCAAGCTCCCGCAAAGCCGCGCAAGCGGAACTTATCCCACGCAGGCGGCGAAAATGAAGTTCGCGACTGTTGCTTATTCGGCGGAGCGCGAGCTTGACAACACGCTCTACGGCGGAGATACGGGAATTTACCGCAACTTCCAGTTCCCCAACAGCCAAAGCCTAACCCTCAAAACAACCTTCGAGGAAATCGACATTTTGTGGAAAGAGGAAGCGCGCTTCCGTCAGGGATTTTCGACATCGGGAAATCTGGTTTCCGTGCCGAATGTTTTCGCGAAAATCAGCGGCGTTGAGGACGGAAATCTTGACAGATATTGGGAAGACGTGCGCAAAAAGTTGACTCCCGAAACTATTCTCGTTGAGAAAAAAGCGAACCAAAACGAGCAAATCCCCGATTTGTCGGCGTATCGGCAGTTTTACCGAAACGGCGAAATCGACGCGGAAAAGCTGAAAAACTCCACGCTGAACAAGTACGGATTTTTGCCCGACAGAATACAGGATATGCTGCTGTTCAAGCTGCAGGAGGCTTGTTCGTCGGGATTTCTGAAATTACAGGGCGATGACCTGATGTGCGCGGTTATCCACTATGGAATGAGCTTCAACAAGGAAATGCTCCAGATTATCCAGCGCTTCGATTTCACGCGGAAAATCCCCAAGCTCATCTACATCGACGCTGTCGAGGACACGTTCACGCTGCAAGAGTGCATACAAATCGTTTTGTGCAATCTAATCGGCTTTGACGTGCTGATTTACACTCCTTCCGGTTACAAAAACCTCGAAACCTTCGTCAAAAGCGACGCTTTCGAGGAGCATATAATGAATAAATTTTTGTACAACGTAGAGGTTCCGAAATTCAAAATACCCTCTGAGGACAAGAACGGCGGTTTTTTCGGAAAGCTGTTCGGGAAACATTAAAGCGCAATGCGCGAAGTTAAGAAAGGAAAAAGACTATGGGATTACAGTTTACACCCGGCGCTGCACAGGCACAGGCACAGCCTCAGGTTGTTGAAACCACAGGAACGGTTGTTACCGCAACAGCCGACGCTGCCGCTCTTGACGCGAAGATTGAAGAGGTCAAGAACTTCAACATCGTTGTAAAGACCGATGAAATCAAGCAGCAGCTCGCAACCAGCGAGGAAATCGACAAGATTGTTTCCACAATCAACGTAAACGACTCCTCGACTATCGTTAAGTTCGGCGCAGAGGCGGCTGACGAGATTTCCAAGGCTTCCGACCAGGTTCTCAACTCGATGAGCCTTGCTCAGATTAACGATACCGGCAATATGATGAAGGCGCTCGCTAACATTATGGACCAGTTCGATATCGATGAAATCAAGGACGACAAGCCCGGCTTCTTCGGCAGCCTCAAGAAAAAGCTCGAGAAAATCCTCAGCAAGTACGATAATATGGGCAAGGACATCGACAAGATTTACGTTCAGCTCAAGCAGTACGAGAGCGAAATCGACGCTAACAACAAGAAGCTTGACGCGATGTATGACGCAAACCTCGGCTATTATCAGCAGCTCGTCAAGTATATTATGGCTGGCGAGCAGGGCGTGAAGGAGCTTGACGCATTCATCGAGCAGTATCAGGCAAAGGTTGCCGAGAACCCCGATGACGGCACAATCCGTATGGATTTGTCCAATCTCCAGCAGATGCGCGAAATCCTCGACCAGAGAGTTATGGAGGTTGCCGAGAACGTTGCACTTCAGACGGTGCCGATGCTCAAGACGATGGAGTACTCCAACCTCAACCTCGTGAGAAAAATCAACTCCGCGTTCATCATCACAATGCCCGTGTTCAAGCAGGCTCTCGCGCAGGCGATTATGCTCAAGCGCCAGAGAATTCAGGCTGAGAGTATGGCGGCGCTTGATGAAAAGACCAACGAAATGCTCCTCAAGAACGCGCAGAATACTGTTGACCAGTCAAAGATGGTTGCGGCAATGGCGGCGAATTCCTCCATCAAGGTTGAAACGCTCCAGCAGACTTGGCAGACCATCGTTAACGGTATCGACGAGGTTCAGGCAATTCAGGATCAGGCTCGCGAAAAGCGCAAGACCGACGCGGTTGCTCTCGAGCAGATTAAGGCTGATTACAAAAAGCGTATGAAGGCATAAAAAAGGGCGGGGGTTCTTCCCCGAGCCACTTTTTTTCGTCCTCGGAAATCAGCGGCGAGAGCTTGTCGAAAACCGCCTTCTGATACGCGTTAAACAGCTCGATTTGCCGTTCTGTGAGATACTTTTTGTCAATTCCGTCCCTGTCAAACGGCACAAAAGTCAGCGGCTCGAAGCGCAAAAAGCCCTCGTGCTGCGACCTCACGCAAAGGAGCAGACTTTCGTGGCGAATTCCGAATTTCCCGTCAACATAAAGCCCCGGCTCGTCGGACGTTATCATTCCATCGCGAAGCGGCTCGTCGTCAAGCGCGCGGCGGCTGATGCGCTGCGGTCCCTCGTGGACGCTGAGCAGA
>CAMEQX010000167.1 GCA_945933905.1 uncultured Clostridia bacterium | reverse complement strand
CGCGTCGTTTTGCTTTGCCGATGAAAAGCACGTTTATGTCGGAGAATACGCGTTCGGCTCGTTTTATCCGACCGCCGAAAGTCACCACATCAAAACTCCCGCGGGTGACGAGAACAGCGCGCTTCTTTTCGCGTTTTTGATTGACGAAAATCAGCCGCTCGGCGTGAAAACCGAGCCCGATTTCGCCTTTTCGACAACGGGAAGCGTTCAGGGAATGGAGCTTGTCGAAAACACCGCGTTTTTGTCGCTTTCGGACAGGAAAAACGGCTCGCGGCTGTTTTCCTACGATATTTCAAGCGCGAAAATCGGACAATTCGGCGAAATCCCGCTGATTTACCTAGACAGCTCAAACCTTGTCGAAAGTCAGCCTATGCTCCCGCAGTCCGAGGGGATTGTTTATTTTGACGGGAAAATGCACATTCTGTTTGAAAGCGCGGCGAACAAATACCTCATCGGGCGGCTTTTCGGCGCGGATTTTATCTATTCCATAGCAATTTGACAGAAAATTTGGAGCGGATTTATGAAAATTTTCATCAACGCAAAAACAGTCGAGCTTTGCAGCAACATTCTTGCAGCGCTCGAGGATACCGCGGACAGCGCGACGCTTTGCTTCACCGATGAACAGGCGGCAAACACGGACTATTCCGACTATGACGCGATTATCGTGTCGGCGCCGCTCAGAAGCGAGTTCGGGCTGGAGTATGTCGCGAATTTGTCGAAAAAATGCACCGCTCCGATTATCGTGCTGGCGAGAGCGGATATCGCGGGCGATGTGCAGTCTAGGCTGAAGTTCACAGGCGCGTTTGTACTCGCGAAACCGTTTCAGAAAAGTGTTCTTCAGCAGACGATAAAAACGGCTGTTGTCGCGAAGGAAAACATAAACCGCCTCCTCAGCGAGAAAAGCGAGTTGTCGAAGCAGCTTGACGACGTGAGGGTTATCGACCGCGCGAAATTCTGCCTTATCCAATACCTCAATCTCACCGAGGAGCAAGCTCACCGGCATATCCAAAAGCTTGCGATGGACACAAGGCGCACGCAAAGAGAGATTGCCGAGGATATTTTGAGAACTTATGCGATATAACTTAACGGCGGAGCGATAAAACTCCGCCGTTTTCCTTTTTATCCATTATCACTCGGCTCCTCACCAACCCTTTTTTTGTAAAACCGCGTTTTACAAAAAAAGGGGCGATTTCGGCGGTTCGATGCCGCCGAAATCGCTGTGGCTTCGCAGAAGCCAAGATTTTCTTGCAATACAGAAGGCAAGGCTCTTGCAGACTGGTCTCCGTTCGCAAACAGCCCTAAAGCTTGTCCCAAGAAAATCCCGCGAAATCGCTCAAATTCCCCGAAAGACAAGCCGCCCTCGGCAATCCCGCGCCGCCGAAATTTCATCTTTCACGATGACCTGCTCGGCGGGCGGAATTGCTTCAGGGCGGGCTCGCAGCCGTTACTGTTTGTCCTTAATCCCAAAGAACAGCCTGAGCAATCCCGCAAACATCTTCGGACTTTTCACCACAACAACCTTCATAAGCTCGCTCCTCTCAACACCTCAACAGAAATATCCCAAGAACTATCAGCAGCGCCGCGATAACGAACAGCATAACCTTCAGCGAGAAGAACGAAATGCACATAACCGCGCCCAAAAACGCCGCTGCCGCAAGACACAGCCCCGCCTTCGAGCATTTTTGCCGCCGTGGTCTTCTTCGCCGAAACATACCGCACACCTCGCTTTCCCGCCGCCTTTGTTGCATAATATTCATTTTTCTTAAAATCTGTTACATATTTCTTTCAAAAAATACTTGTTTATTACAGAAATTTGTGTTATAATAGAAATAAGGCTTTTATACTGAACAGTTTCGGAGGAAAAATATGGAAAATGCTAAAAAACACCCTGCGGGCAGTATCAGAGTGTCCGAGGACGTTATTGTAAAAATAGCGACAACCGCCGCCTGCGAAATCGACGGGGTTAAGCTCGCGCAGAATGTTAAGTCAAAAACCAAGCTCGGCTTGCCGAAAAGCGCTCCCGTGCACACGCGTTTGAGCGGGGATACCGCAGCGCTTAAACTGAACATCTTCGTTGACGAGGGCTGCAACGCCGCTTCTATCGCCGAGAATGTTCAGAAGAGCGTAAAGTCGGCTATTCAGAATATGACGGGCTTTACCGTGACTAAGGTTGACGTAAATATCGCGGGAATTTGCTTTGCTGATGAAAGCGACGCTCCCGCCGATGAATAACAGGGGGATTTATGGAAGAAAAGCTGAAACGGCACGAAATTCGTGAGGGCGCGTTTCTGATACTCTATCAGCTGCTTTTCGGCACAACTCTCGAGGAAATCGACGAGCTGAATGCCCAAGCGTTTGATATGGCTAAAAATGAAGAAACAAACGAGATTGTAAACGGTGTGCTCGAGCACGACGCGGAACTTCTCGAGGTTATCGCGAAATACTCGAAAACCCGCGCCGCTTCGAGAATTGCCAAGGTTAATCTCGTGATACTTAAAATCGCGGTTTATGAGATGAAATACTGCGAGAGAGTGCCGAATGCGGTTGCTATAAACGAGGCGGTCGAACTTGCGAAAAAATACTCGCAGAAATCCGACAGCGCATTCATAAACGGGATTTTGAGCTCGTATATGAGGGAACTTGATGGAAAATAAAAAGCCGCTCACCGTCACCGTGTCGCAGGTAAATCGCGCCGTGGCTATGCTTCTCGGAGGCGACAAGCGTTTTCGGGATTTTTACGTCAAGGGCGAGATTTCCGATTTCACGCGGCACTATAAAACAGGTCATCTCTACTTTACGCTTTGTGATGAAAACGCGAAGCTAAAAGCGGTGATGTGGGCGAATGACGCAAGCAAGCTGGATTTCACCCCGCAAAGCGGCGAGAGCGTGGTTTGCCGAGGGAATTTAACCGTTTATGAGCCGTCCGGCGTTTATCAGATAAGCGTTGCTTCAATGGAGCGCGAGGGCAGCGGCGAACAGGCAAAGGAGCTTCTCGAGCTTGTAAAAAAGCTGGAGAAAGAGGGACTTTTCAAGCAGCAGCGCGAAATTCCCGCATTCCCGAAGAAAATCGCCGTGATTACCGCAAAAGGCGGCGCGGCTCTCCAAGACATTATAAATATAACCTCGCGGCGCTGCCCGACGGTAAAGCTTGAGGTTATTCCCGCGGCGGTTCAGGGCGTAAACGCGGTAAGCTCGATTGTCGAAGCATTTTCGATTGCCGAGAAAAGCGGCGCGGATACGATAATTTTCGGGCGCGGCGGCGGTTCGTCGGACGACCTTTCCGCGTTCAACAGCGAAGCGGTTGCGCGGGCGATTTTCAAGAGCAAAATCCCCACAATCAGCGCTGTCGGTCACGAAACCGATACCACAATCGCCGACCTTGTCGCTGATATGCGCGCGCCGACTCCTTCTGCGGCAGCGGAGCTTGCTACTCCCGATTTGCAGGAGGTTATGCAGAAATTTGAGGTCCTGCTCAAAGGAATTGCATATCGCGCGAATGCGAAAATTTCGCGCTGCGAGTCAATTCTCGAGCATAAATCTCGGCTGATAAACGCGCTTTCTCCGAGAAACAAAATCGCGGAAAAATCACGGCAAGCCGAGGCGCTCTTTGAAAATATTACTCGAAGTGTGCATAGAAATATTCTGCTCAGCGAGAGCGCGCTTGAAAGACAAATCGGCGTGATATCCGCGCTCAGTCCGCTTGAGGTGCTGAAAAGAGGCTATTCGATAACCGAAAAGGACGGAAAAGCCGTGATGAAAAGCTCCGAGGTGAAGGTCGGAGATAAGGTTGAAATCAGGTTCAGCAAAGGCTTTGCAAGCGCTGAAATCATTGAAACAAAGGAATAACTATGGAATTTGATTTTGAAAAAGGTATGAAACGGCTTTCGGAGATTTCCGAGCAGATGAACGGAGATATACCGCTCGAAGCCTCCATAAAGCTGTACTCCGAGGCGGCGGAGCTTGTGAAAAAGTGCCGCGATTACATTGACAGCGCAAAGAAAGTCGTTGAACAAACGGAAATGAAGTGATGATGATTAACGTTAAGGAAACGCTCGCGGAATACGCGGAAATGACCGAAAAGGCGCTTGAGAGGTATCTTCCCGAAACCGAGTGTCTGCAAAAAAATCTAATTCAAGCGATGAGATACAGCTTGTCGGCGGGCGGAAAAAGGCTTCGTCCCGCGCTGGTTATGGAATTTTGCAGAGTGTGCGGAGGAACGCCCGAGATGGCGCTGCCGGTTGCCTGCGCGATTGAGATGACGCACACGTTTTCTCTTATCCACGACGATTTGCCGTGTATGGACGACGACGATATGCGCCGCGGAAAGCCCTCCTGTCACAAGGCTTTCGGTGAGGCTCAAGCGGTGCTTGCGGGCGACGCGCTTGCGATTTTACCGTATGAAATAATCGCCGAAGCGGGAATTAAAAACAAGCTTTCTACCGACGCGTCGCTGAAAATTATCAAGCTTTTG
>CAMEQX010000166.1 GCA_945933905.1 uncultured Clostridia bacterium | reverse complement strand
TGCGCCGGGTACAACATTTCAACTCACGCGCTCCGTGTGGAGCGCGACAAATCGCCCTTGGCAATCGCTGCGCCCGCTTCGAGATTTCAACTCACGCGCTCCGTGTGGAGCGCGACCTTCGGAAACGGTATAATTTTTGAAAGACTTCTCCAATTTCAACTCACGCGCTCCGTGTGGAGCGCGACGGCTGAGAGCCGCGTAGCCGTTGGAGTGCCTTCCTATTTCAACTCACGCGCTCCGTGTGGAGCGCGACCACCAGAACCGAGGAGCGTTTTTTATAGCAGATAATTTCAACTCACGCGCTCCGTGTGGAGCGCGACTGTCCTCGTCAACCATATCGCCGCGATCTTCCCAATTTCAACTCACGCGCTCCGTGTGGAGCGCGACGTCTGCGTGCCGTGCACGCTAGCCGACTTAAGCGCATTTCAACTCACGCGCTCCGTGTGGAGCGCGACTTTTGGCCGAGGCCTCGGGCGCGTATTCTGAAAATTTCAACTCACGCGCTCCGTGTGGAGCGCGACGACAAGATGATCGCAGCAATCGAGACGCAGAAACGATTTCAACTCACGCGCTCCGTGTGGAGCGCGACGGCCCTTATTTCCCTTTTAAGGTGTACGAACCAATTTCAACTCACGCGCTCCGTGTGGAGCGCGACACCGTAACCAAGAAACTTGAACTTGAGGGGAGGTATTTCAACTCACGCGCTCCGTGTGGAGCGCGACCCGACTCGCATATAAACGTCAGCGACTCGTGAAATTTCAACTCACGCGCTCCGTGTGGAGCGCGACGCGTTCGTAAGGTACCTCTCCTCTTACGGTTTTATTTCAACTCACGCGCTCCGTGTGGAGCGCGACGGTCGAGGCAGCCGAGAAGAAAAAGACCGTCGATATTTCAACTCACGCGCTCCGTGTGGAGCGCGACGTGGGAAACTTGGAAATCTACGAAAAAGAAGTTATTTCAACTCACGCGCTCCGTGTGGAGCGCGACTCCCGGAATGATACCGTACAATCCGAGAGGAAGCATTTCAACTCACGCGCTCCGTGTGGAGCGCGACAATCCGAATATACCGAGGTCATCGGGACTATAACTATTTCAACTCACGCGCTCCGTGTGGAGCGCGACATCGAACGTGGTGTATTTTGTCGGTATCTGAACATTTCAACTCACGCGCTCCGTGTGGAGCGCGACCGGGGATTGCGTATTAAGAAGGAAGGAAAAATAGATTTCAACTCACGCGCTCCGTGTGGAGCGCGACTGCTGACGTTGAAAAGGAAACCGCTGCGAAGACCATTTCAACTCACGCGCTCCGTGTGGAGCGCGACGAACGCAACTAACTTTACGGCAAACTGGACTAACATTTCAACTCACGCGCTCCGTGTGGAGCGCGACACGACCAAAGTGTTTGAGATGAGTCGTATCTAGGATTTCAACTCACGCGCTCCGTGTGGAGCGCGACTCTGCGGAAATGTGTCTGACTTGGAGATAATGGAATTTCAACTCACGCGCTCCGTGTGGAGCGCGACATTGCCCTTGTCAAAGAATGCGGTTTTCATTGTATTTCAACTCACGCGCTCCGTGTGGAGCGCGACGAAAGCCCCTATACGATAAATGCCACAACGCTAATTTCAACTCACGCGCTCCGTGTGGAGCGCGACCCGAGGGCGCGAACAGCTGACAGCTTACCGACTGATTTCAACTCACGCGCTCCGTGTGGAGCGCGACATTTCTTGATAACCTTCCGACCCGATAGGATAAAAAGATTTCAACTCACGCGCTCCGTGTGGAGCGCGACGTGATTGGTGGGACTGCGAGAAGCACGAGGATTGTATTTCAACTCACGCGCTCCGTGTGGAGCGCGACAGACCCGCCAACAGTAACGTTACCGGAAACACCCATTTCAACTCACGCGCTCCGTGTGGAGCGCGACACTTACAGCCTCCGCGCCGTAAATAAGTATGGTATTTCAACTCACGCGCTCCGTGTGGAGCGCGACTTCTTCCATAAGTACCTCCAGCTGTTATTCTGCATTTCAACTCACGCGCTCCGTGTGGAGCGCGACATCTCTGCAACGCCTCTGTCCGAGTAATATTCGCATTTCAACTCACGCGCTCCGTGTGGAGCGCGACGCCCTCGAACTCTCTGCACGTTCGGCAGCCGAAATATTTCAACTCACGCGCTCCGTGTGGAGCGCGACGAGAGCGGCGGAGTTATCTGCAAAACGAAAGAAATTTCAACTCACGCGCTCCGTGTGGAGCGCGACATCGTACTTGGAACGCAGCTCATCGGTCTGAACAATTTCAACTCACGCGCTCCGTGTGGAGCGCGACTGTCACGCTGTTAAAATCCGCCGCTGATGGTCTTATTTCAACTCACGCGCTCCGTGTGGAGCGCGACACGATTTTGGCTGAATATGCTATAATTTTATAAATTTCAACTCACGCGCTCCGTGTGGAGCGCGACTTGCGGAAATCTTTGCTTTGTTTTCGCCCTCGAGATTTCAACTCACGCGCTCCGTGTGGAGCGCGACAATTTTCACAAAACTTTCACACAATTTTCACATAATTTCAACTCACGCGCTCCGTGTGGAGCGCGACTATCTGCCCGAGTTTTCCGCTAAAAAAACAAACAATTTCAACTCACGCGCTCCGTGTGGAGCGCGACGGTATCACAAGAATATTGACAAGATATCATTTCGATTTCAACTCACGCGCTCCGTGTGGAGCGCGACACTTGACAAAATTTCCATTAAATAGTATAATGAAAAAATTTCAACTCACGCGCTCCGTGTGGAGCGCGACGTTGCGGTTACTTTGTTTCAAGACCCCGCAAAAAAATTTCAACTCACGCGCTCCGTGTGGAGCGCGACGGCAAACCATATAATCGCTTTGCGGTATCGGCAATTTCAACTCACGCGCTCCGTGTGGAGCGCGACGCTTTTCAATGTCTTCCGGCATATTTTCGCTTTATTTCAACTCACGCGCTCCGTGTGGAGCGCGACAATCTGCCGCCCGAATTCCATTACATAGAAGATGATTTCAACTCACGCGCTCCGTGTGGAGCGCGACTGTCAAAGTGCTTACAGCTACATTCAGACGGACATTTCAACTCACGCGCTCCGTGTGGAGCGCGACTTTCATCTTATTCTAATTCTCTTCAGCAGAGAACAGATTTCAACTCACGCGCTCCGTGTGGAGCGCGACAAGGGAACGCGATAAGACGTGTAAGTCTTATTATTATATTTCAACTCACGCGCTCCGTGTGGAGCGCGACTTTTCCGAGGCTATTTGTGTTTTTTAAGAATTAAATTTCAACTCACGCGCTCCGTGTGGAGCGCGACGTTGAGACTTCTCCAAGATGATATAATAGAGCAGATTTCAACTCACGCGCTCCGTGTGGAGCGCGACTATTTTAAGAGCAAGAAGTACATCAAGCAGGACATTTCAACTCACGCGCTCCGTGTGGAGCGCGACCGGCGCCTGTCCTTACAGCTCTTAATTGGGACTTATTTCAACTCACGCGCTCCGTGTGGAGCGCGACCCTACATTTTGTGTAAATTCGGGGCGCGTTACACACGAAGTGGACTTTTTCTTATCCGATTGCTCGGAAAAGCTTCTTATTTTTGCTATTTTTCCCGCGAAGTCTTGCGAGATTTAATATCACCGAAGGTTCGCGCTATATTATCAGCGCGCCCTCGGGGTCATAGGTTTCCTTTGCACCGATGTGTTCAACTCGGCTCTTCCAGTTGTTTCCAAGATAATATATCCGCAAACTGTCCCGCTCTTCATCAATCAGCTTTTCAAGCTTGTTTTTCAGCTTTAAAAAGGTTCCGTAATCAACATCAACCTCAAAAACCGAATTCTGTACGCGCTGCCCGTAATTCTGACACTCCCTTGCAACCTTTCGCAGCCGCGTTTTTCCCGCTTTGTCAACTGTCGATACATCATAGCTCACAAGCACCATCATCTCTGTCACCTCTGAAGATATGCGGGATATTCGGCGATTTCTCCGCGGATTGTTTTTGCCAACAGACTGCTCTGCACAAACGGAAGCAGACCAAGCTTGATTTTTTGCTTCAGATATGGGTGCAGAATATCCGTGCGCTTCTTTTCCTGCCAGAGCGTCAAAATCTTCTTCCGCCCGTCTTTTGTCAAAAGAACCGCTCCGCTTGATTGCTTTTCAAAATCATTTGCGTTTATCTGCTTCAGATTGATTGCCGTGAGAACAAACCTCTCCGCGATACACCTCGCCTCTTCCACAAGGTCACACGCAAGCGAGCTTCTTCCCGAACGCAATTCGTGATAAAACCCAACATAGCTGTCCAAGCCAACGCTTTCAAGCGCCGAAGCAAACTCGTTTGTGAGGATTGTGTATATAAACGAGAGCAGCGCGTTTGTGCGGTCAAGCGGCGGGCGTTTTGTGCGCATTGAAAGGCGAAAATCTTCCTTTTGCTGAATTATCATTCGGTCAAAGATGTCGAAATACGCCTTTGC
>CAMEQX010000165.1 GCA_945933905.1 uncultured Clostridia bacterium | reverse complement strand
AGGGAAACCGAAGGTTTCTCGTTGACATTCCAAAAAGACTTTTTTCGCTACGCGGTGCAATTACGCAAAATGCAAGTAATCAACAAAACACGCGCCCCCTTCTTCTCGGGAGGCGCGTTTAATTTATTAGTGGTGGAAAAGTCGAATTCCCGTAAATGCCATCGCAATCCCGTACTTATCGCAAACCTCGATAACATTATCATCGCGTATCGACCCGCCGGGCTGTGCGATATACTTAACGCCACTCTTATGCGCGCGCTCGATATTGTCGCCAAACGGGAAAAACGCGTCCGAGCCGAGCGCCGTGTCGGTCATCGTGTCAAGCCACTCGCGCTTCTTTTCCTTGGTGAACACCTCGGGCTTCACCTTGAAAATCTTCTGCCACTCACCCTCGGCAAGCACGTCCATATACTCATCGCCGATATAAACGTCAATCGCGTTGTCACGGTCAGCACGCTTGATATCGTCAACAAACTGCAAATCCATAACCATCGGTGACTGGCGAAGATACCAGTTGTCCGCTTTCTGACCTGCAAGACGCGTGCAGTGAATACGCGACTGCTGTCCCGCGCCGATACCGATTGCCTGACCGCCCGAAGCGTAAGCAACCGAGTTGGACTGCGTGTATTTCAGCGTAATCAGCGCGATTGCAAGGTCGTCGAGAGCACTCTGCGGGATTTCCTTGTTCTTGGTGGGACGGTTCGCGAAAAGCGCGTCGTTGATGACAAGCTCGTTTCTGCCCTGCTCGAAGGTAATTCCGTAAACCTGCTTGCGCTCGATAGGAGCGGGCGTGTAATTCGGGTCGATTTTGATGATGTTGTAGGTGCCCTTGCGCTTGGATTTGAGGATTTCGAGCGCGTCCGCGTCATAGCCGGGCGCGATAACGCCGTCAGATACCTCGCGCTGAATAAGTCTAGCGGTTGAAGCGTCGCAGACGTCCGAAAGCGCGATAAAATCGCCGAAGCTGGACATTCTGTCGGCACCTCTTGCTCTTGCATACGCGCACGCAAGCGGAGAAAGCTCGCCCAAATCGTCAACCCAGTAAATCTTCGCAAGCGTTTCTGTGAGCGGTCTGCCGATTGCCGCACCCGCAGGAGAAACGTGCTTGAAGGAGGTTGCCGCGGGCATTCCTGTTGCCGCTTTCAGCTCCTTGACAAGCTGCCAGCCGTTGAAAGCGTCCATAAAGTTGATGTAGCCGGGCTTGCCGTTGAGCACTTCAATCGGCAAATCCGCGCCGCCTTCCATAAAAATTCTGGACGGCTTTTGGTTGGGGTTGCAGCCGTATTTGAGTTCAAGTTCGTTCATAAATCTTCCTCCATCACTTGTTCTTGTTTACAATTCTGCTCTCGTACTTGCCTGTTTCGATATCGATATAACGCGTGAAAAGCGAAACCTTGTTATCGGAATTGAGGTTTTTCCAAACGAAATCGGTGAATTCGTCAATGCTCATATCGGGGATAACAACCTCCTTCGGCTCACCCTCAAAGCTCGGCAAACATCCGTCCTTCTCGTCACCCGAATAGGTGTGAATAAAGCTGCCTGCGTTGTCAAGCGGCTCGCTGTAAGCGAAGGTGTAGCGGCGGCAGGAATCGGGGTTTCCGTTTGCACTTTTGAGGATTGACATTGCGTAGTTCATCGAGCCGTTTTCAAGGTGTACGATACCCGAAATTCTGGGAGTGTAGTTCGGCTTGTCGTCCTCAAAATAGCGTCCGCGAAGCGACTGCTCAAAGCTCATCTGCTTGTCCATAAGCTCGTAAATCGTGTCGGTCTGGTCGCCGTTTGTGACGATAGTTTTGTTGCCAAGAACACGCACGGGCGCATAGATTATAAGGTGCGGGTCGGTCATTTTGCTCTCGTCGAAAGCCTGCGTGCGAATACCCTCGCCGTCCTCAACGAAAACGCGGTTGCGGCTGTTTTCGCTTCTGCCCATAATAAAGTACGCGATAACAGCATTTTTGCCGCTTCTGCCGATAACTATTCCCCTGCCGTGATAAGCAAGAGAATTGAGTTCCTTGTCAAGTGTAATCATAAAAACCTCCTAAATCCGTATTTATGTAAAATTCATTTATTGCCAAAATCAGAGCTTGGTGAGGTAGTTCAACCTGAATTTCGCGAAACCAAGCTATCTCCCCGCCAAAAATCCCCCGCCGCCGCGATAGGTGTTGCAGCAGCAAGAATACTCTTTGCCGCACTTTTTGCACTTTATTAAATGATAAATTATATCATCAGCCCATTGTCCGTTTTTGTCCTTAACCTCATCGAGAGCGCAATTCCCCTCAACAAGCTCAAAATCGCCGTCCTCAATCATAGCCTTGATATAATCAATGCACCGCAAATATTCATAGGGTGACTGAAACAGCTCAACCAGCCGAATTCCGCCGCATTTCTCACAAATCGACAAAAGCCTTCCCGTCTTTAACGGTAATCCTGTCCTCGCAGAACAGCGAAACCGCCTTCGGAAGCAGCTTCCATTCCACATTCTGCATAATTTTCAGCTGAAGCGATTCGGGAGTGTCGTCGTTTGCGACATCAACCGCGCCTTGCAGAATAATCGCGCCAGCGTCGGCTTTCTCGTTGACAAAATGCACCGTAGCGCCCGAGATTTTCACCCCGTAAGCAAGCGCCGCCTCGTGTACCTTCAGCCCGTAATATCCCTCGCCGCAAAAACTCGGAATAAGCGCGGGGTGAACGTTGATAATCTTGTAGGGATACGCTTTTGTGACGCACTCGTCGAGAATTGTCATAAATCCCGCAAGCACCACCAAATCAGCTTTCTGCTTGTTCAGCTCCGCGAGAATAGCCTCGCTGTAATCCTTTGAATTCGCGTACTCTTTCCTCGGCATAACAACTGCCGGAATACCCGCTTTTTTCGCTCTTTCAATCGCGTAGGCGTCCGCTTTCGAGGAAATAACGCAGGTGATTTTGCCGTTTTTGATGTCGCCGCGTTTTTCCGCGTCAATAAGCGCCTGAAGATTTGTGCCGCCGCCCGACACAAGAACCGCAATATTTTTCATAGCTGCTCCTTTTACAAATCAGTTGTTGAGCGGAAGCTGAATTTCCACGCCCGAATAAGCGCCGTGACAGCCGTTTTTGTCGCCGTTTTCCATATCGGTGTATTCGCTGAACAGCGAGTATCCGCAAAATTCCCTCTGCCGTGCAACCTCAAAATCCTCGCCGCCCGACATAAACTCCTCCCACGGTTCACCGCCGATTAAAAGCGTGCCCGTGAAGGTGTTTTTGGGTTCAAAATCGGTTGTAATATCGCCGCGGTTGACCTTGACAGCAAAGCAATAAACCACACTGTTTCCCTTTGTGTAGCAGTAAATCCCCAGATTATCCCAAGTGAAATTGATGTTCTCGCGATTTTTCCCGACAAACTTTCTCGGTTTACCGAAAATTTTCGTCAGCACCGACAGATGACACGGGATATCGACCGCCCTGCCGTTTACAAGAAGCTTTCCCTCGGTGATGTCGAGAACCAGCTCGCGCGCGTTTATTTTCGGCTTTTTTCCGCCGAAAAGGTTTGCGAAAAATCCCATAAATTTCCTCTCACTCGCGGTAAAGCTGAATGTCAACGCAGTTGAAATCCTCGCTCCCGCTGTCCGCAAGGCTCTTTTTGAAGTTGGATTTCTCGGAAACTATCTTGTAATTCCCGAGCCTGAATTCCGCGAGAAACATTCCATCCTTGCCGCTTTTCATTACAGAAAACCAGTCCTCGCCGTTTATCGTTGCCACACCGCCGAAAACGCCGCGCGGCGCATTTTTTAAGGTTGACGGCTTGAGCTGAATGCTGAAGCAGTTCACGACCGAACCGTTAAGCGTGTAGGCAAGCAGCCCGAGATTATCCCAAGCGTAATTTACGCGCTTTGTCACCATACCCTCACCCTCGCTTTTTTCGAGAAATTCGCGGATTTCGTCGTCCGTTTCAAACCCGATTGCGCGCGGTTTCCCGAGCAGCTTCGCCAGCACGGAAAGATGCGTCGGTATATCCACAAGCGTGCCGTCAATTTCAACGCCGTTTTCTGTAAGATTTATGCTTTTAATGTCAGGAGCGGGCTGTTTCTTTCCGCTGAAAAGATTGCTCCAAAATCCCATTTTCAATCAAGCGTTAAACAACACGCCGACCGTTCCCTCAACGGTAGAGCCGATGATAAACGCGTCCTCGCCCGTTGAGCGAAGGATTTCGACAGCCTTCTCCGCGTCCGCTTTATCAACAACAATCGCCATTCCGATACCCATATTAAAGGTGTTGAACATATCGTGCTCGCTGATGTTGCCTTCCTTCTGAAGAAGGTCGAAAATCGGCGGTATGGGGAAGCTTCCCTGCTTGATTTTCGCGGAAATTCCGTCGGGAAGCATTCTCGGGATATTCTCGTAGAAGCCGCCGCCGGTGATGTGGGAAATGCCCTTGACGTTGATTTTTTCAATCAAATTCAGCACGGATTTAACGTAAATCTTCGTAGGTGTAAGCAAGGTTTCGCCGAGCGATTTTCCAAGC
>CAMEQX010000164.1 GCA_945933905.1 uncultured Clostridia bacterium | reverse complement strand
CTGCGAAACGCGGCGATAAATCGCGTCAATTCGCGCAACCAGCTCCGACGGCGAAAACGGCTTCGTGACGTAATCGTCAGCGCCTGTCATCAGGCAGTTGATTTTGTCCATCTCCTGACTTTTCGCCGAGAGCATAATTATGCCGATTTCCGCGCTCTGCCCGCGTATCCACCGGCAAAGCGCAAACCCGCCCATTCCCGGCATCATAATATCCAAAAGCGCCACGTCAAAGTTGCCGTTTTGCTTTTTGTACTCCTCGACAGCCTCCTCGCCGGAAGCCACGTCAACCACGTCATAGCCCGCTCTGCGAAGATTTATTACCACAAAATCGCGGATTGAGTCCTCGTCCTCGCAAACCAAGATTCGTTTCATAAGCAATCCTTTCCGTGCAAAATCAAAGCATAAAGAAATTCTTGTTCAATTCGCTCTCCGTGAGCGCGAGTTTTTCTGTCAAATAGCCCTTCGTCACGCTGTAACAAAAATACGTTTCCTCCGTTTCGCCGAGGAAAGTCATTTTCTTCGCCGCAGCAAGCGCTTTTTCATCGTCCTTGTCAACCGCGCGAATTCGCATAAGCTCGGTTGAATTATCGACAACCAGCCCTTTTTTCTCGTCATACGAAACGAAAACAATCTCGTTGTTCGCGAAATCGGGAACCGCCGTCACCACGCCCTGCCAGCGACTCGGGAACATCAGCGCAAAGCGGTATTTCCCCGAGAAATAGCTGTAATATTTCGCCGTGAAGTTGTCGTCGGAAACCGTGTACCAAGTAACCGCGCAAAGGTGCTCGGGGAGCGTCAGCACCTCGTAGCCCGGAAGCGGCGTTGTCGATGGGATTTCGATAAAGCCGTCGCCGTCGATGTCATAGCAGTAAATCTCCGACATATAGTCGTTGACAAGCCTTGAAATAATGCTGCTTTGCGGGTTTTGACCAACGCTGTCGGGACAGAAAAGCCTGTTTCCGTAGCAGTACAAAACGTCTGTGCCCGACTGTCCGCCGCCTTTTGAATAATCGAAAAACAACGCTTGCGTGTTCTCGTTAAGGCTGCCCTTTGTAACGCGAAGATACTCCGCTGCGCCGCCGTAAAGCGCCGTTTCGGACAGCTTCTCAAAGCCTGTTACGCTGTTTGTGAACATCATCGCGGTTGATGTGTTCAAATTCTTGTCGGTCGCGACTGTCACCAGCTCGTCCATTCCGTCGCCGTTGATGTCGAAAACCTCAAGGCAGGAATACGCCGCCGAGTACAAGGTTATCGGAACCCTGTTTGAATAGCGGATAACCGAAAACGCCTTCTCCGACTGATTTAGCAGCGTGTAGCGAATGATTATATCAACCGCTTGGCCCACTCCGAGCTTCGCAAAGCTGATGCTTTCAACCTCGCTTCCCGCGCACGCCAAGTCATAAACCGCTTCCCACTTGCCGTTGTTTTTGTCGAGAAACTTCAGCCGCAGCGCGCTTTCACCCGCAGCCGCGTTTTTGCTCTCGTAAAACACCAGCGCCTCGTCGCCCTTCTCGTCGTCAATATCGTACATAACAAATGCCGAGCGATAGTCGCCGCTCTTGGGATATTTCAGCTTAACATTCTGTCCGACGCTTTTTATAAGCTCGTCGTAGATTTCATTTTGTTCTGCGAGCAGCCTCGGCGGAGTGAGGAGATTTTCAACCGATACACCCGCGCTGCACCCGCACAACATCAGACAAAGCGCCAAAAGCGCCGCAATTTTTCTTTTCACAAAAACCTCGATTATTGATTATCGGACTGCTTTTCGGGCTCGGCGGGCGTTTCTTCCCGTTTCGCCGCTTTTATCACAATCACAACCGCAGCCGCCGCAAGCAGCGCCAAAGCCATATTCACAAACGGCGTAAATGTCATCATATAGCCGTCTCTGCCGTGATTGTTCTGATAAAACACCTCGGCTTCCTTGGCTGACGCGGTTATTCTGTCGGCAATTTCCGCGGGAGCAAACAGCTTCGAGAGGATTACCCCGAGCGATGTGGAAAGCGTGAGGATTGCCGCGCCGACGCCGCTCACAAACATCATCGGCATTGTCAGCTTCTCCTCGTTTCCCGAAAGCACCCTCGCAAGCATTGCAAAAAACAGCGCAAGCAAAGCAATCTCCAGCACCTCAGCCAGATACTCGGGCACCGCCGCGATAACCATTCTGTTCATAAACACATAAATTCCGCGGAAAACGCAGTAAACGCCGATTATCGAATAGCAAAAGCCAAGCGCTGCGGAGAATTGCTTTTTGTACAAAATCACGAAAGCCAGCGCGGTCATAAAAACAGCGCCGACAAAATCCGTGATTATAAGAAACAGCGACGGCGAAAGCGCGCTTGTTTCCATAATTCCCTCAAAACCCGCGCAAATCCCCGAAATAAGCGTCAAAAAGCCGATTACAAGGCAGCTTTTTTCGGACAGCACGGCTATTCCCTTTTCTTTTCTAAGCAAAATTCCCGCTGCAATCGCCGCCGCAGACAAAATGCCGAAATTCAGCAAATTGCACAAAATCTCGCTTCCGTGGGTTAAAAAGCCCGTGTTCATATCCGTGAAGAATAAAATCGTCACAAGCCGTGCGGCAAGGCACAAAACAAATCCCGCTCCCGCCGCAATCAGCGCTGTTTTTTCGTTTTTGCTCATAGCTGCTCCCATCTCTGTCCGAAATCCGCTTATATTATATTCTATCCTTAAGCGGAATATATTTCTTGTTGAGGTTAATCGCCTTGTAAGCGGGACGTATAATTCTCTTGCCGTTTATCATCTCTTCCATTCGATGAGCGCACCAGCCCGCCATTCTCGCGCACGCAAACAGCGCCGTGTACATCTCAACGGGAATTTTCAGCATTTTATAGACAAGTCCCGAATACATATCAACATTTGCGCATATATTCTTAATATCGCCGCGCTCCTCCGCGAATACCTTCGGAGTGAGGCGCTCAATGCTGTCGAGAAGCTTGAATTCAGCCTCGAAATCCGTGCCCTTTGCAAGCTTCATCGCGTTTTCTTTCAGAATAACAGCTCTCGGGTCGGACAAAGTGTAGACCGCGTGTCCCATACCGTAGACAAGTCCCGAGCCGTCACCCGCTTCTTTGCGCATAATCTTGTGCAGGAAAGCGGAAACCTCCTCGTCGTCCTTCCAGTCGTGAACGCCTTCCTTCACGAAATCAAGCATCTGCATTACCTTGATGTTTGCGCCGCCGTGACGCGGACCCTTCAGCGAGCCGATTGCCGCAGCATAAGCCGAATAAGCGTCCGTGCCCGATGAAGAAACCGTGCGGCAGGTGAAAGTCGAGTTGTTACCGCCGCCGTGCTCAGCGTGGAGCATGAGGCAAAGGTCAAGCAGCTTCGCTTCCTCGGGCGTATAAGCGCGGTCGTCACGCAAGGTTGACAGAATACTCTCGGCAAGGCTCTCGTCCTTGTTTATCTGGTGCATTACCATACTGTCGTTGTGGTAGAAACGGCGCAGCGCTTGATATGACGAAACCATAATCGCCGGCAGCTTCGAGATAACCGAAAGCGCCTGAAGCATCTCAACCTCGGGAGAATTGTTTTCGGGCTCGTGGTCATAGCTGTACAGCGTGAGGACAGCCTGCTGCATTTTGTTCATAATATTCGGCGAGGGATTGCGCATAATAACGTCCTCGTCAAAATAACGCGGAAGCTCGCGGTATTCTGCAAGAAGCCGCGAAAACTCCTGAAGCTCCTTTTCGTTCGGAAGCGAGCCGAGCAAAAGCAGATAAACCACTTCTTCATAACCGTAGCGGCGGTCGTTCAGCACACCCTGAACAATATCGCGGACGTTATAGCCGCGGTAAATCAGCTCGCCCTCGATAGGCTGCTTGTCGCCCTCGCTTATAACGTAACCGTGAACGCAGCAGACGTTTGTGATGCCCGCGACAACACCCGAACCATCGGAGTTTCGCAGACCTCTTTTTACACCGAATTTATTGTACAAGGACTGGCTTATCACGCTGTTTTTGCAGAATTCCTCGCACATCGATTTGAATTTGTCCGTTGTCTTTAATTTTTCAAGATTGTCCATATTTTTCACCTCATATAATAATCCAACTTAAATTATAGCATATTTTCGCCGTAAAGTCAAGAGAAAGCCGAAAAATAGGCAAAATATGCTCACAATTTTGTTTGAAAGGAAATTGAAAATGCCTAAAAAAATAACTTTGGTTTCGGCGGGCGCGCTGGTTTTGTTTATCATTCTGATTGTTATTCTGATAAACGTCACCGCCGAAAAGCCGCGCTCGGTGTTCCCGAAGAAAGTCACCGTTTATCTTGAAGAACGCTCGGAAATTGTCGCGCTTGATTACGGCGAGTTTCTCGAGGGCTGTCTGCGCGGATTTCTCCCCGAAAACAAGGATTTGTACGAGCCGCAGACGCTTGAGGCGCTTGCTGTTGTCATCAACACAAACGCGCTCTACACTCTCCGAAACCGCGATAAATTCGAGAATTTCGGCGCGGATTTTATAGCGGGAGAGATGTTTCCCTAC
>CAMEQX010000163.1 GCA_945933905.1 uncultured Clostridia bacterium | reverse complement strand
GATGCAACCCTGCGAGAGCCGTCCGAGCGGTGAATTTCGAGAATGAGCGCGGCGCGGGTTATCTCGGCGTTCCGAACTGCTACAAGGAAGCGAAAATTCTCGAAAATGTCAACAAGGTCGGGAAGGTTCTCGGCGAGCTTCTTGAGGATATCAAGTCAAAGCACTCGTGCGTTGGCGATGTTAGATATATCGGCTTGTTCAGCTCGATTGAGCTTGTCAAGAATAAAGATACCAAAGAGCCGCTTGTGCCTTACGGAAAAGACCCCGAGGGCAAGATGGGCAAAATCATCGGCGCGCTCAAGGCGAAGGGATTTTTGACGTATTCTCACGAGAATATGATTTTCGTTTCGCCGCCGCTTATCATCACCGAGGCACAGCTCCGCGAGGAAATGGCAAAGGTTGACGAGGTTCTCGCGACGGTTGACGCCGAAATCTGAAAAGGACAGGGTGAATTTATGGCAAATCCATACAAAAACGCTCCGAGCGCAAAACTCGCCGATTTTATCCCCGCAGACAAATTTTGGACAATTCTCTCGCAGCAGCGGCATATCGAGGGCGGCGTGTCCGAAATCCCCGTGGAAATCCACACAAAAAAGCCCTTTGCGGACACGCTGAGCTTTAACATTGAGTGGGACGGGATTGTCTATGGTTTTGTTCGCGGAAGAAACGAAATCACCGTTTCCGATTGGGACGATAAATTTCAGCTGCTTTTTGAGGGCGAAAAGGAAACCGATGAAATGCCGTTTTTCGTGACGGGAGAGGAAGTCCGCGAGCTTCTGGAGAATTGTCGGCGTGTTCCCGAGCAAAACGTCCCGAAGCGCAAATGATTGAAAGGAAGAAGACTATGTTTACTTGCAGTAAGGAAAGAATGGCAGATAAAATCAAGACTTTTTCGCAGTTCGGCGACGCGGGTCACGGCGGTATCACGAGATACTCGCTCTCTCCCGAGGCGATTATGGCGAGAAACGAGTTCAAAAAGCGTATGGAGGCAATCGGCGCGATTATCGAGGTTGACGACGTTGCGAATATGTACGCGACGCTCCCGGGCTCGGACGCGAACGCAAAGCGCATTGTTATGGCTTCGCACTGCGACTCCGTAAAGAACGGCGGAAACTATGACGGTATTCTCGGCGTTATGTCCGCGATGGAGGTTCTCGAAACGGTTTACGAGCAGAAAATCCCTCACAAGCACCCGCTCACCGCGATGATTTGGACAAACGAGGAAGGCTCGCTTTACCCGCCCGCGATGATGTGCTCGGGAATTGTGTGCTACGACTATCTCCCCGAGGATATCAGAAGCAAGTTTAAGTTTGAGGATATGATGAACAGCAAATCAATCCTCGACAGCACAAAAACCTTCGGCGAGGCTCTCGAAAAATCGGGCTTCAAGGGCGACAAGAAGTATCGTCTTTCTCCCGACAACTATCAGTATTACTTTGAAACCCACATCGAGCAAGGCCCTATTCTTGAAGACAACGGAAATGATATCGGCGTTGTGGACTGCGTTCTCGGAATGTTCAACTATCGCTTGAAATTCTACGGTCAGACAACTCACGCGGGCACTTTCCCGATGCCAAAGCGCCGCGATGCGTTCTTTGCGGCTTCTAAGGCGCTTTGCTATCTGCACGAGGAAATCGACAAGCTGGGTTACACGGATTTGGTTTACACCACGGGCGAGGTTGTTTGTCACCCTTGCGTTCACACTTGTGTGCCCGATTATTTCGACTTCTCGTTTGACTCACGCCACGAAAATCCCGAGGTGCTTGAAAAGGTGCTGAAAATCGTCAAGAGCTGCGCGAAAAAGACTTGGAGCGGCTGTACTTGCGAGGTTGTGAAGGCGTGGAACAGGGATACGGTTTGCTGGGACAGAAAGCTTGTCGGCTACGTTAAGCAGTCTTGCGAGGAGCCCGGCGTAAAGCACCAGTACATTCACTCAGGCGCGGGTCACGACGCGCAGTTTGCCGCTTATATGCTCCCCGCAACGATGATTTTCGTTCAGAGCAAGGACGGTCTTTCGCATTGTGAACCCGAGTTTTCCAGCGTTGAGCACTGCACCGAGGGCGCAAGCGTTATGCTGAACGCGGCTCTCAAAGCGGACGAGGACTGACTTGACTTTATTCGCGAAATGTGATATCATAAGGGCGGAGATGACTTCGCCCTTGTTTTACGGAGGATAATTATGAGCAGAGAATTTTTGATGCCGCGTTTTGTTGTTACCGGTGAAAACGCGCTTGACGGTGCGGCGAAATATTTTGAGAAAATGGGCAAAAAAGCGCTGATTATCACGGGAGCTGTCACCGTGAAATCGGACAGCTTCGCGGCGCTTGCGGCGGCTCTCGACAAAGCGGGAGTGGCTCACGCGACTTTTTCGGATATTCACGGCGAGCCGACCGATGTTACGGTAAACGCGGCGCTTGCGGCTTATCGTGAGCATAACTGCGACTGTTTCGCGGCAATCGGCGGCGGCAGCGCGCTTGATACGATGAAAGCGGCGGCGGTTCTCGCGGCAAAGGGCGGGAAAATCGCCGATTATATGGGTAAAACGATTGAGGGCGAGCTGCCGTTTATGGTGGCAATTCCCACGACCGCGGGCACGGGCTCGGAAACCACGCGCTTCACCGTCATCACCGACACCGCAACCGATGTTAAAATGCTGCTTGGGGGCGCGCCGCTGATACCCGACCTTGCGATAATTGACGCGAAATTCACCGTTTCAGCACCGAAAAGCATTACTGCGGCAACCGGTCTTGACGCGCTCACTCACGCAATCGAAAGCTACACCTCGAAAAAGGCTCAGCCTCTCACCGACGCGGTTGCTCTGTCGGCGGTAAAGCGCATTTTCAGGTATCTCCCCGCGGCTTACAAAAACGGCAGCGACCTTGCTGCCCGCAGCGAAATGTCAATCGCGGCGTTTGAGGCGGGAGTCGCGATAAACAACGCCTCCGTCACGCTCGTTCACGGAATGAGCCGACCTATCGGCGCGAATTTTCACGTCCCGCACGGCATTTCAAACGCGATGCTGCTGGAAAAGTGCCTTGCGTTTGCGCTGGATGGGAATTACCCGCGCTTCGCTGAGCTCGGCAGGGCAATCGGTGCTGCGGACAATTCCGACAGTGACAAAACCGCTTCGGAAAAGCTTCTCGGCGCGATAAGGGAGCTTTGCGCGGTGTGTGAAATTCCCACGCTTGCGGGCTACGGCATCGACAGGGAGCGGTTTTTCGCGGTGCTCGACAAGATGTCCGAGGACGCCGTGGCAAGCGGCAGCCCCGCGAACACCGTCAAGCCCGTTTCCGTTGATGACGTCAAGGCGATTTACCGCAGCTTGTGGGACTAAATCGGGAATTTCTCGCAAAAAATCGGCGCAGTTGGGTTCACGAGCTGCGCCGTTTTTGTTAGCTAAAATCGCCGAGAATTTCGCTAAAATCGCCGAGGATTTCGCTGAAAATCAACGAAAATCGCGCGTTTTTCGGCAATTCGCAAGCACGCGCCTTGTTCCCGCAGAAATTCGCGTTTACTCGGGAAATTCGCGACAAATCGGCGCAGTCGGGTTCTCAAGCCGCGCCGTTTTGTCAGCTTAAATCGCCGAGAATTACGCTTAAATCGCCGAGAATTACGCTGAAATCGCCGAGAATTACGCCGAAAATCAACGAAAATCGCGCGTTTTTTAGCAATTCGCAAGTACCCGCCTTGTTCCCGCAGAAATTCGCGTTTACTCGGAAAATTCGCGAAAAAAACCGCTCTCGATTTGTGGTCGGGAGCGGTTTTGTCAGCTTAAATTACTTGTAGAGCTTCTTCGCGCTGTAATTCGTGTGAAGAACTTCGTGTGCCTTGTGCGAGTTCGGCTCGCCGAAGAACTCCTTGTAGAGCGTCTGGATATCGGGATTTTCGTGTGAACGGCGCTGAGCGCAGTTTGCGTCAATTCCGTAAAGAACCTCGGCTCTCTTTGCACGGATATCGGTGAAGTTGCGTACAGAAGCGGGCTGGATAATCTGTCCGCCGCCGTTTACGCAGCCGCCCGGGCAAGCCATAATCTCGATGAAATCGTACTTCGCTTCGCCCGACTTCACGCTCTTGAGCAGCTTCTTGGCATTTGCAAGTCCGCTTGCAACAGCAATCTTAACGTCCTTGCCTGCAACATTGTAGGTTGCTTCCTTGATGCCCTCGGTGCCGCGAACTTCCTTGAAGTCAATGGGAGCGTTGTCGTCCTCGCCGGTGAGCTTCCAAACGGCAGTTCTGAGCGCCGCTTCCATAACGCCGCCGGTTGCGCCGAAGATAACGCCCGCGCCTGTGTAGCCGCCGAGAGGCGAATCGCACTGCTCCTCGGGGAGCTCGTTGAACATAATGCCCTCTTTCTTGATGAGGTGAGCGAGCTCTCTTGTGGTAATCGTGATATCAACATCGGGAACACCCGCTGCTGCCTGTCCGTCACGAGCAACCTCGTACTTCTTCGCGGTGCACGGCATAACGGATACGGAAACGATGTCCTCGGGGTTCTTGCCGAGCTTC